>JAKFVK010000191.1 GCA_021732205.1 Hyphomicrobiales bacterium
ACACAAACGCGATGAAGTGAGGTCAATTCTACAGGCGGCGATCAAGGCGGCGCAACCAGCGCAGTTTCTTCCCCGCCACTTGCCTCCGGCGCCGCGCGGCCGGCTGATCATTCTGGCTGCGGGCAAGGCGGGCGCGTCGATGGCCGCCGCCGCTGAAGCCCATTACATCGATTCCCTTGGCCTGGCGCCCGAGCGCATTTCGGGCAGCGCCGTCTGCCGCTACGGGTATGCAACGACAACAAGGCGCGTTGCGGTGATCGAGGCCGGTCATCCGATTCCCGACGAGGCAGGCGTCAGGGCAGCCAGCCAGGCGCTGGAGCTTGCCAGCGCGGCGCAGGCCGATGATCTGGTGCTGGTGTTGTTGTCGGGTGGCGGCTCGGCCAATTGGGTGGCACCGGCCTGTGCGGTGTCGCTGGCTGACAAGCAGGCTTTGACCAGGGCCCTGCAGCGGGCGGGAGCGCATATCGGCGAGCTCAACTGCGTGCGCAAGCACCTGTCGCGCTTCAAGGGCGGACGACTGGCTGTTGCCACGCATCCGGCGCCGCTGGTGACGATTGCCATCTCCGACGTACCCGGTGACAATCCATCGGTGATCGCCTCCGGCCCGACGGTTGGCGATGACAGTACACTTGCCGACGCCCAGGCGGTTCTGGCCAGGTTTGGTATCGTGCCGTCGCCGGCGATTGCCCGCGCGCTCGCTGATCCGGCAAATGAGAGCCCGAAGCCCGGCGATGAGCGGCTTGGCGGTGAGCGCGTCATTATCGCCTGTCGGCCGCGCGACGGGCTTGAGGCAGCCTGCCGCGAGGCGGATCGGCTGGGATATCCGGTGATTTCACTTGGCGTGGATGTCGAGGGCGAAGCGCGGGAGGTTGCGGGCGCGCATGCGGCCATGGCGCGCCGGTTGGCCGCACAAGGGCAGCGGGCGGCCATCCTGTCTGGCGGCGAACTGACGGTAACGGTCAAGGGCAAGGGCCGTGGCGGTCCCAATCAGGAATATGTGCTCGCGCTGGCACTGGCGCTTGACGGCAACGCGGCCATTCACGCTCTTGCGGCCGATACCGATGGCACCGACGGGGGCAGTGGCGCGCCGGATGATGCGGCAGGCGCGATGGCTTTTCCCGATACGCTGAGACGGGCGCGAGAGCAGGCGATTGATCCTGCCGCATTTCTTGCCAACAATGATGCAACCACGTGCTTCGAGCGTCTGGGTGATCTGGTGATGACCGGTCCCACGCTCACCAACGTCAATGATCTTCGTGTCATACTGGTTGATCCATGATGCAGACAGGGTGGTGGCGCTTCTCGAAATGGCTTTCCCGCGGGGCTCCCCTGGTGGTGCTGCTTGCGGTTCTCTGGCTGGGCGTCGGCATGTCATCGGCGCAGGCCAATCTGCGCATCTGCAACAAGACATCGAGCCGCGTCGGGGTGGCGCTTGGCTACAAGGATGCGCAGGGCTGGGTAACGGAGGGCTGGTGGAACATGTTGCCCGGTACGTGCGAAACCCTGCTCGAAGGCCCGCTGAGCGCACGCTACTATTACCTGCGGGCGGTTGATTATGACCGCGGGGGCGAATGGGGAGGGCCTAATCTGATGTGCGCTGATCCCAAGCTTTTTACCATTCGCGATATCGGGGAGTGCGTGGCGCGAGGCCATGAGCGGGCCGGCTTCTTTGAAATTGATACCGGTGAGCTTTCCACCTGGACAGTTCAGCTGACCGAGCCGGGTCGCTCGGGCAAAGAGGCCGAGACCTCGTCAGGAGCAACCAAATGAGGCGTCGGCGTTCAACCAAAATTGTCGCGACACTCGGTCCGGCGTCTTCCAGCGCGGAGATGATTTCGAAGCTGTTTCTGGCAGGTGCTGACACGTTCCGCATCAATATGAGCCATGCCAGCCATGACCGCATGCGCGAACTGGTCGTCATTATCCGTGATCTTGAATCGCGCTTCTCGCGACCCATCGGCATTCTGGTCGATCTGCAGGGGCCAAAGCTTCGGCTGGGTGAATTTGGCGACAACAGCGCGATGTGCCCCACCGGCGCGCATTTTGTCTTCGATCAGGATCCGGCACCGGGTGATACAAAACGGGTCTATCTGCCTCATCCTGAAATCTTTGCCGCCGCCAAGGCTGGCGATGCGCTGCTGATTGATGATGGCAAGCTGCGGCTGCGTGTCGTCAAGGCGGAAGCCTCGCGCCTTGAGGCGGTGGCGGAGGTTGGCGGCAGGCTGTCGAGCCGCAAGGGCATCAGCCTGCCCGATACAGTACTGCCCTTTACCGCGCTCACACCCAAGGATCGCGCCGATCTCGAAGCCGCGCTTGAAACGGGCGTCGACTGGATCGGTCTGTCCTTTGTGCAGCGTCCTGACGATGTGGCGGAGGTCAAGAAGATCGCCCGCGGGCGCGCCGGCGTCATGTCGAAGATTGAAAAGCCGGTGGCGGTCGAGCGGCTGGCCGAGATTATCGAATTGTCGGATGCGCTGATGGTGGCGCGCGGCGATCTCGGGGTAGAAATGCCGCTTGCCAAGGTGCCAGGCATTCAGAAGCTGATCACCCGCAGCGCGCGGCGGCTCGGCAAGCCGGTTGTCGTGGCAACCCAAATGCTCGAATCGATGATCACGGCGCCGGTGCCGACGCGGGCCGAAGTGTCGGACGTCGCGACGGCCGTCTTCGACGGAGCGGATGCCGTGATGCTGTCGGCTGAATCGGCTGCCGGCCAGTATCCGGTCGAGGCGGTGCAGACGATGGACGAGATTGCCCGCGAGGTGGAAAGCGACGTTCTTTATCATCAGATCATTGCCAATCAGCGCCAGCCGCCTGAGCCGACGGGTGCTGATGCGATCGCCGAAGCGGCGCGCTCGATTGCCGAGCGCCTCAACCTGGCTGCGATCATGTGCTGGACGTCTTCCGGCTCAACGGCGCTCAGAGTGGCGCGCGAGCGCTCGTTTCGCCCCGTTCTGGCGCTCACGCCGTCCATCTACACCGCGCGGCGTCTGGCGCTTGTGTGGGGCGTGCATTGCGTCAATGTCGAGGATGCGAGCAATCTGGATGATATGGTGCAGCGGGCGTGCCGCATTGCTTTCAGCGAGGAATTCGCCAAGCCGGGGCAGCGGGTCGCGATCATCGCCGGTGTGCCGCTAGGAACGCCGGGCGCCACCAACATGCTGCGGATCGCGTTCGTCGGAGCAAGCGCGCTTGATGCTATTTAGGCCAGTTGTGCGGTTGTGGTGCCGGCGCAGTTTTGCCATAAGGGTGCACAGGTGACAGCAAGAGGTTGACGATGGCTGAGAATGCGGGGTTCGAAAACACCAAGCCGGGCGTTAGCGCCATGGACTATGCGGAGCATGAGCGAACCTATGGCCTGTTCCTCGGGCTGACGAAATGGGTGGTTATTCTCACCTCCGCTCTGTTGGTCGCCATGGCGATTTTCCTCGTCTGATTTTCAATCGCCTATCGCCGTGCGCCCGGCATTGCCTTGGGCGTCGTGCTGGCCCATTGTGGATTGCGGAGGAGTTCTCCCATGTTGATTGCCATTGCTACCGAAACTGCCAAGGGTGAAGGCCGGGTCGCGGTAACACCGGATACGGTGAAGCGCCTGATATCCTACGGGGCCGACGTGATCATCGAGAGCGGGGCTGGCCTCGCCTCCGGTATCACGGATGACGACTACAAGGCGCCCGGCGCGCAGATCGCCAAGAGCCAGGCGGCAACGCTTAAAAGTGCCGATATCATTCTCAAAGTGCGCCGCCCCGACAGCAGCGAGATCGGCGCCATGAAGTCCGGCGCCATCGTGATTGCCACCATGGACCCTTATGGCCAGACCGCAGCGCTTAACGAGATGGCGAAGGCGGGCTTGTCGGCGTTCGCGATGGAGTTGATGCCGCGCATCACGCGCGCCCAGTCGATGGATATTCTCTCCAGCCAGGCCAATCTCGCCGGCTATCGCGCGGTGATCGATGGCGCAGCCGAATTCGGGAGGGCGCTGCCGATGATGATGACGGCAGCGGGAACGGTTCCAGCCGCCCGCATCTTCGTCATGGGAGCAGGCGTTGCCGGCCTGCAGGCGATCGCTACCGCGCGGCGTCTGGGAGCGGTGGTGACGGCAACCGATGTGCGCCCTGCCGCCAAGGAACAGGTCGAATCGCTCGGTGCCAAATTCATCGCGGTTGAGGATGATGAATTCAAGCAGGCCGAAACGTCGGGTGGCTATGCGAAAGAAATGTCGGATGGCTACAAGGCCAAGCAGGCCGAACTGGTAGCCGCCCATATCGCCAAGCAGGACATTGTGATTACCACGGCGCTCATTCCCGGGCGTCCGGCACCGACGCTGGTGACCAAGACGATGGTCAAATCAATGAAGCCGGGTTCGGTGATCGTCGATCTGGCAGTCGAGCGCGGGGGAAATTGCGAAATGTCAAAGCCCGGCGGCGTGCTCGATGCCAAGGGCGTGAAGATCGTCGGCTATCTCAATGTGCCGGGGCGTCTGGCTGCAAGCGCATCGGCGCTTTATGCCCGTAATCTGCAGGCTTTTGTTGAAACCATGATCGACAAACAGACAAAGGCATTGGCGGTTAACTGGGATGATGAGTTGATCAAGGCAACGCTTCTGACCAAGGACGGGAAAATCGTCCACCCCAACTTCCAGGACAGCAAGGGAGCGGCGTGATGGCTGACCAGACAACTCTCAACGCACTCGTCGAAAAAGCCAGAGCAGCGGCAGAAGCAGCCCAGCTCGCGGCCACCCAGGCGCAGGCCTATGCCGATCAGCTGGCAAGCGCAGCCGGGGCTGCTGTCCATGCCGGTAGCGGCGGGGCGATTGATCCTTTCGTTTTTCGCCTGTCGATCTTCGTGCTGGCGGTCTTCGTCGGCTATTACGTGGTGTGGTCGGTGACGCCGGCGCTGCATACGCCGCTGATGTCGGTCACCAACGCCATCTCGTCGGTCATCGTTGTGGGCGCCTTGCTGGCCGTTGGTGTTGATGCTGCAGCCGGTGCCGATGGCGCCCCCTTCCTTGCCCGCCTCTTCGGTTTTCTGGCGCTGATCCTGGCATCGATCAATATTTTTGGCGGCTTCCTTGTGACCGAGCGCATGCTCGCCATGTACAAGAAGAAGGGGTGAGGGCCTGATCATGCTGAGCGCCAATCTCGCCGCTGTTCTTTATCTCGTTGCCGCCGTTCTTTTTGTGCTGTCGCTGCGCGGCCTGTCGTCGCCCGTCACCTCGCGTCAGGGTAATCGCTTTGGCATGATCGGCATGGCGCTCGCCGCGCTGACGACGCTTCTCTATCATCCGCCAGCAAGCTTTGGCGCCTGGCTGTTCGTGCTGGCTGGCATCGGCATTGGTGGTGGCGTTGGCGCGGTGGTCGCCCGCCGCGTGGCGATGACCGCGATGCCGCAATTGGTGGCAGCCTTCCATTCAGGCGTTGGTCTTGCTGCGGTCTTCGTAGCAGCAGGCGCGCTTTCCGCGCCGGAGGCCTTTGATATCGGCCGGACGGGCGCCATCCACAAGCACAGCCTGGTTGAAATGGTGCTGGGTGTGGCGATTGGCGCCATCACCTTTACCGGCTCCGTCATCGCCTTCCTCAAGCTTGATGGTCGCATGAGCGGCAAGCCAATCATGCTGCCGATGCGCCATCAGGTTAATCTCGGCCTCTTTGCCCTGCTGGTCCTGCTCTCGGTCATCTTTGTCACCACTGAAAGCCATGTGGTCTTCTGGGCGATCGTGATCTTGAGCTTCGTCTTTGGTGTGCTGATCATTGTTCCGATCGGCGGGGCTGACATGCCGGTCGTCGTCTCGATGCTGAATTCCTATTCGGGGTGGGCGGCCGCCGGCATCGGCTTCACCCTCGGTAATACCGCGCTCATCATTGTTGGCGCGCTTGTTGGCTCGTCGGGCGCCATCCTCAGCTACATCATGTGCAAAGGCATGAACCGCTCCTTCATCTCCGTCATTCTCGGTGGATTTGGTGGCGAGGTCGCCGGCGGGTCTGGTGGCGCCGTTGAAAACCGACCGGTCAAGCAGGGGTCGGCGGAAGACGCCGCCTTCATCATGAAGAATGCCGCAAGTGTCATCATCGTGCCGGGCTATGGCATGGCGGTAGCGCAGGCGCAGCATGCGCTGCGTGAAATGGCTGACCATCTGAAAAAGGCCGGCGTGGACGTCAAATATGCCATCCATCCGGTGGCCGGGCGCATGCCGGGCCATATGAACGTGCTGCTGGCTGAAGCCAATGTGCCCTATGACGAGGTCTTCGAGCTGGAAGACATCAACAATGATTTCGGGCAAGCGGATGTGGCATTTGTCATCGGCGCCAATGATGTGACCAACCCGTCGGCCAAGACCGACAAGACGTCACCGATCTATGGCATGCCGATCCTTGATGTCGAGAAGGCCAAGACCGTTCTCTTCATCAAGCGCGGCATGGGCTCTGGCTATGCCGGCGTCGAGAACGAACTCTTCTTCCGTGACAACACCATGATGCTGTTTGGTGATGCGAAAAAGGTAACGGAAGCGGTGGTGAAGAGCCTGTGAGGCGATTGGCGCCTTTCATCATGACGACAGGCAGGTCCGGAATGTTGTTATGCCTGTTGGGCTCCTCCATTATTCGGCGTGCGGTTTTGAAACGATCGGGCCACGACTTTTGCAAAGGCTGGGCTAGCGGATGCGGCGCGTCCTTTCGCTTGACGGAGGTGGTGTCAGGGGCGCGGTAATCATCGCGTTCCTCGAAGAGATCGAACGGCAGGTCGCGGCGATTGCCGGGCGAAACGTTCGCCTGTGCGACTGGTTTGATCTGATCGGGGGGACGTCGACGGGGGCGATTATCGCTGCTGGGCTCGCGTTGGGCCATAGTGCGGCCGATATGCGCGACTTTTATCGCCGGTTAGCCCCGCGTGTTTTCAAGCGTTCTCCATGGCGGGTCCTCGGTCTCCAGTCGAAATTCGACGCAGCCAGTCTGATGCGTGAACTCGATGGAGTGGTGGGTGAGCGCACGCTTGGCAGCGCCGATCTCCAGACGCGACTTGCCATCATCACCAAACGGCTGGACACAGGCAGCCCGTGGGTGCTGACCAATAATCCCGCCTCGACTTATTGGGAGACCCCGCCGGACCAATCCTTCATCGGCAATCGCCATTATCTCTTGAAGCAGGTACTGCGTGCGTCTGCGGCGGCGCCTCATTTCTTTGACCCGCAACAGGTCGCGGTCGCCGCCGGCATGCCACCCGGCCTGTTTGTCGATGGTGGGGTAAGCCCCTTCAACAATCCAGCCATCATGTTGACCATGGTGGCTACGCTACCGCAATATGGCTTGTCATTTCCAACTGGTGCTGAGCACCTCCAGATCGTCTCGATTGGTACCGGCAGCTTCCGCTTGAGGCTTACCGAGAGGCAGGCCAGGAACACCCGAGCCTTTGCCGTGGCGCTGCGCGCCCTTGTCGCCCAACTCAGCGATGCCCAGCAGCAGGTGCAAGCGCTCATGAGCTGGCTTGGTACGAGCCCGACGCCGTGGGTGATCAACAGCGAATTGGGTGATTTGGGAGGAATCTCAGGACCTTGCCAGCCATTATTTCAATATTTGCGCTATGATATCTGCCTTGAGCGCCAATGGCTTCAAGACAAGCTTCATTATGACGCGTCAGGCAAGACCATCGATCGACTGCGGCGGATGGATGATCCCACCATGATCCCCGAACTCTATCGCCTGGCGACACTTGCGGCACGGCAACAGATACGCTGGAACGATCTCTCGGGAGCTTAGTTGCGTATGCCAAAAAATGAAAACCCGCCCGGCTTCCCGCCACCCTGCAGGCGGTTCAGACCATCGCGGGCAATCGCGTTGTTCTGATCGATATTGATCGCCCTCTGATAGGAGCTTTCGGCCTGGTCTTTCTGACCCAGTTGCTCAAGTGCCACGCCGCGATTGGCCCAGGCATCGGCAAAGCGGATGTCAAGGCGGACCGCTTCAGTGAAGTCCTCAGCCGCCGATTTGGCATCATTGCCGGCAAGATAGGCGAGGCCACGGGCGTAATAGGGTTCCGGCGCGGTCGGACCAAGGCCGATGGCGGTGGTGAAATCGTCGATGGCGATATCATTGCGCCCCTGCGCCTGATAGATGAGGCCGCGGTTATGGAATGCCTGCGGATCATCTGATCTGATCTTGATGGCGCGCTCAAAATCGGCGAACGCCTCGCTCATCCGTCCCGCCTGGCGGCTGATCGTGCCGCGCCCGACGAGGGCTGGCGCGTAACCGGGATTGATGGTTATTGCCGCGTTATAATCGGCCAGCGCGAGATCGGTGCGCCCCATGCGGCGCTCGACAAGCGCGCGGTTGGTCAAGGCCTGGACATAGTCCGGATTGACGCGCAAGGCCGCGTTGAAATCGTTGATCGCCTCCGCATAACGCCCCTGCTGCGCGAAGGCGGT
>JAKFVK010000076.1 GCA_021732205.1 Hyphomicrobiales bacterium
ACAGGGGGCGTCATCAGAACTTACCTTCATAGGCTCGCCGTCCGATACGGATGGCAAGGACGGTGAATGTCGAACGGTCAAACGCGGCGCGGGCCTCGCTTGCCAGGGTTGCGGCATCGTCGATCCACACGCCATGCCCCCCCAGCGCGGCGGCAATGGCCGGAAAATCACTAGCGCCGAAATCAACGGCCATATTAGGGCGTTGGGTTGCTCGCTGCTTCATTTCGATGAGGGCGAGGCTTTCGTCAACCAGAACGGCGATGACAACGCCAAGGGAGCGATCACGCGCGGTTGCGAGTTCACCCAGGACCATTTCAAGCCCTGCATCGCCAACAAAGGCCAGCACTGGTGCCTGCCGGCTGGCGAGCTTGTAGCCGAGCGCCAGCGGCACGGCGCAGCCCATGGTGCACAGGGCGGTGGATTGCAGCATGGTGCGCGGGGTAAAACACGACCAGACCTGGCTCGCCAGAATGCGGTGCGCGCCGCTGTCGACGGTGACGATGGTGTCGCGCGGCGCGACATCGCGCAGCGTGGTAAAAGCACGGGCCGGGCCCCACCCTTCCTCGGGAAGGAATGCCGTCACCAACGCCTGACGGACGCCGGCCGGTTCCTTGTTTGCCCATGACGAACGCGGTGTCAGCTCGCGACCGAGCACGTCAAGGCTCGCAGCGATATCGCCGACGAAAAGATGGGTCGCGTGATGCATGCCATGGGTCATTGCTTCGGCGCAGACATCGATGAGGACGGTGTCGGCGGCAAAGGGGTGACGCCAGCCGATGCGCATCTCGATCGGGTCATAGCCGGCAAGGACGATGACGTCGGCTGCCTGGATGAGCGGCATGAGGAGCTTGTCGGCCTTGGGCGAGAGGCCGGCGCCACCAAGCGCGCGCGGCGTTGTCTCGTCGATGACGCCCTTGGCCTTGTAGGTGGTGATGAGCGGTGCGTCGAGGCTGTCGGCCAGAGCCGCGACTGCCGCGCTCGCGCCCTGATTGACGACGTCAAGCCCGGCGATGATCAAAGGTCGCTGCGCGCGAGCAAGGGCATCACGGGCGGCGTTAAGGCTTGCACTCCCGGCCGGTGCCTGCGGGGCAGGCGCAACTGTGATTGTCAGCGGACCAGGGCGGGCAGGTCCTTCGGCAACGCTGATCGGCAAATCGATATGTACCGGGCCGGGGCGGCCGGAAAGGGCGATGGTGATGGCCTTGTCGGCGACCAGATCAGCCGTGTCTGCGGTCGCGCGGAAAGAGGCCTTCACGATCGGGCGCAGCAGGGCCTGGTGATCGAAAACTTGGTGGGTATAGCTTTCAGCTTCGGCCTGATCGACGCAGCCGGTGACGAAAATGAGCGGTACGCGATCCTGAAAGGCGTTCGCCACGACGTTGATGGCGTTGGCAACGCCTGGGCCGAGGGTGGCATAGAAGAGCCCCGGCGCGCCGGTGGCGTGCCATGTGCCTTCAGCCATGAAACCTGCTGAATTCTCGTGTTTCACCAGAACCGGCTCGATCCCGGCCTGCTGAATTGCCTCGACAAAGGCCAGGACTTCGCCGCCGGGAATGCCATAAGCATGGCGGATGCCGGCTGCCGCAAGGCGTTGCGCCAGACGGTCGGCGCCGGTGACAGCACGTGTTGTCATGCCGGGGTTTTCAGAGTTTGCGGCGGGGCCAGCGCTGTCCATGAACATATGTTTCCGTAATGTTGTCAGTCTCATGACCGGAGTGCAGGCTCCGGCCAAAGCACGTTTGCGTGAGTGGTTGTTGTCAGACGATCAGGCCGTCAGTCCGCGCTTCTCCAATAAGCCATCAATGGTCGGCAAACGTCCTCGGAAGAGCACGTAGGCATCTTCCGGATCGCGCATATTGCCGGCCGAATAGATAAATTTGCCCAGGCGTCCGGCGGTCTGCGGATCAAAAATATCTCCCGCTTCAGTGAAGGCGCGGAAGGCGTCAGCATCGAGAACCTCTGACCACAAATAGCTGTAATAACCGGCAGCATACCCATCGCCAGAGAAAACATGGGCAAAATGGGCGGAACGATGGCGCATGACGATATGATCGGGCATGCCGATATGGGCGAGTATCGATTTTTCAAATCTGTCGACGTCGAGCGGTTGCGGCACGTCCGGCAGATGGTAGTCGAGATCGACAAGCGCGCTTGAGGTGTATTCGACCGTCTGGAATCCCTGATTGAAGGTTCGCGCGGCGAGCAGCTTGGCCAGAAGGGCGGCGGGTATCGGCTCGCCGGTCTGGTGATGAAGGGCATGGCGCGACAGAACGTCGGGGTGCGACATCCAGTGCTCGTATAATTGTGAGGGCAGTTCGACGAAATCGCGCGCCACCGCTGTCCCGGCCAGTGACGGGTAGGTCACATTCGACATCAGCCCGTGTAGCCCGTGACCGAATTCGTGAAAGAGGGTACGCACATCGTCGAAGGAGAGCAGGGAAGGTTTGCCTTCCCCCGGCTTGGCAAAATTCATGACGTTGACGATGATGGGGCGCTGGTCACGCGTGAGTTTCTGCTGGCTGCGGAACGCGCTCATCCAGGCGCCCGAGCGCTTGGTCGGCCGCGCAAAATAATCGCCGAGGAAAAGGGCGAGGTGCCGTCCGGCGCGGTCCTTGACCTCATAGATACGTACGTCCGGGTGGTAACCCGCCAGTCCCGCAACGCGCTCGAAGCTGATGCCGAACAGGCGGTTGGCCGTGTCGAAAGCCGCCTCGATCATGGCTTCGAGGGAGAAATAGGGTTTGAGCTCGGCCTCGTCGAAATCATGCAGGCGATGGCGTTCCTTTTCGGCGTAATAGCGCCAATCCCAGGCTTCCAGCGGGTGGTTTCGCCCTTCCGCATCGACCAGAGCTTGCAAGGCCTCGCCCTCGCGCTCGGCCTTGGCGCGCGCCGGCGCCCACACGGTTTCGAGCAGATTCCGGACGGCGGCGGGCGTCTTGGCCATTGAATCGTCGAGTTTGAAATCGGCGAAGCAGTCGAAGCCCAGCAGATGCGCCCGCTCGGCCCGAAGTTTGACGATGTCGGCGATGATGCCGCGATTATCGGTGGCGCCGCCATTTTCGCCGCGGGCGATCCATGCCTTGAAGGCGATTTCGCGCAGATCGCGGCGGGCGGAAAAGGTAAGAAAGGGTTCGATGATCGAGCGCGACAGGGTGACGGCATGTTTGCCGTCATGGCCCCGGTCGCTGGCAGCCCGCGTCATGGCGGCTTTGAGGAAATCGGGGCAGCCGGCGAGATCGTCCTCGCCGTCGAGGATCAGGGCGTAGGCGCTTTCATCGGCCAGGATGTTCTGGCTGAATTTGGTGCCAAGCTGCGATAATTGTTCGGCAATTTCCTTCAAGCGCTCGCGGGCTTGCAGTTCGAGCCCGCCGCCCGAGCGCGAGAACCAGCGAAAAGTGCAGTCGAGAAGCCGGCGCTGTTCGGCTGTGAGATCGAGCGCGTCGCGCCTATCGTAAAGCGCCTTGACGCGGGCAAAGAGGCGGGCGTCGGTCATCAGCTCGGCATGGAAGCGGGCGAGCTTCGGCGCCACTTCGCGCTCGATGGCCTGTAGTTCAGGGGTGGCGTCGCTACCGGTGAGATTCCAGAAGACGCGGCCGACTTTCCCCATCAGCTCGCCAGCGGTTTCGAGCGCTTCGAGCGTATTGGCGACGCTTGGCGCTTCGGGATTGGTCGCGATCGCCTCGAAACGGGCCTTCTGCTCCGCCATCGCCTGCTCGAATGCCGGGCCGAAATGCTCCGGCTTGATCTCACCAAAAGGAGGCAGGCCGAACCGGGTCGTCCAAGGGGTGAGGAGCGGATTGTCGGTGGAGACGGTCATGAGCGGAACTTTCTTATCTGTGCTTCGATCCTATATCGCTTTGTAACGGTCAAGGAAAACGCTCCATGAAACGGTGGTCGATGCGGTCCTTCAGCCACCACACCCAGCCGCCTTCGGCGGATAATCCGTTACGGGCGCCGATGGCGCGTTTGTCGGCGGTCGACAGCAAGACCAGCGTATCGGTTTGCGGGCGATAGGGTTGCAAAGGCTCGCCCGCAACGAGCGCTTTGAGGTTATGGGCGAGGATCGGCGCCTGGCGGACGGCATAGACGCCGGCCTTGGGAAGGGGAGGCATAAAACTCGCCGTATCGCCGCTCGCAAACACCTTGTCATGGTTCGTCGATTGCAAGGTCGGGCGCACCAGCACGAAGCCGCGTTGGTCGAGCGGCAGCCCGCTGGCGGTGAAATCGAAGCCGGGCGCTGCGCCCGTCGCCCACACCACATGGCTCGCCGGGATGGCTCTGCCATCGGAAAGCGCCAGCCCGTCAGGGGTTCGCGCCGCGATGACGCTAGCGGTGATCAGCTCGACCCTGTGGCGTTCGAGGCTTGAGCGGGCATGGCGGCGCGCCCCTTCCGGCAGCGACATCAGAAGGTCGGGCTGGTCGGCGACCAGTTTGATCTTGGCGCTCTTTTGCCGAAAGCGCACCGCCAGGGCGGCGGCGAGTTCGACGCCGGCGGGTCCGGCCCCGATAACCGCCAGATCAAGCGGCGTCGCGGCTTTGCCAAGTTCGTTCAGCTGATCGAGGAAAGGCGTCAGCGGCTTCGGCGCCAGATCGCCCGAAAGATCGCCCGCGATCTGGCGGCGGTCGGGAACGGAGCCAAGATCGATCGACAAGATGTCGTAGCTGAACAGGCCGCGGCTGGTCTCGACGCTTTTTGCCTGCGCATCGATCGACAGAATTTCAGCCTCGACAAAATGGGCGCCTGCTCGCTCCGCCAGACGGTCAAGCGCGATCAGGAGTTCCTCGCGGCGATAAAGCCCTGCCACCAGCCCCGGCAGCATGCCGGAATAGGGGCTGGTCGTTTCGCGGCTGATCAGGGTCAGGCGCGCCCCCTTGATCGGCGCGGCAGCGAAGGCAAGCAGCGCAAGGGCATGGGTGTGGCCGCCGCCGAGCAAGAGGATGTCCGTCATCGTCCGTCCTCTTTCCCGCTGGTTTGTTCGAGGGCTGAATTCCACAACGGGACATGCTGTTCGAAATAGCGCGCGGCTTTCAGCATGCGCACACCGTGCCAGCCGAACATTTCGCCGTCGACCAGCACGATCTTTGCCGTCGGGGCCAGGCGCTGCAGTTCGGACACATGTTTATCGGCAAAGGGGAAGGGTTCCGAGGCGGCAAAAAGAAAGTGCGGCGGGTTTGCGGCCAGTGCCTGCGCGTCGACTGCCGGGTAGCGATCGGCCTTAGGCGCGGCGTTTTCAAGGCCGAGATGAGCCATGACGTCGTTGATATAGGTGCCGGCGCCAGCCGCCATGAAGGGCTTGCGCCAGATGAGGTAGGCGGCGCGACAGCCATCGAGACGCGGCAAGGTGCGGAATGCCGAAGCGATGGCCTCTGCGAGCGCGTCGGCATCCTGTTCGCGTCCAAGCGCCGTGCCGATGAGACGAATGCCATTCAGCGCGCTTGCGACATCGACGGGATCGAGAATGAGGATGGGCAGATCATGCGACAGCGCGTCGATCTGCTGTTCGTCATTTTCCTCGCGCACCGACAGGATGAGATCGGGCTTCAGTGCCCGCAGGCGCTGTTCGTCAACCGTCTTGGTGCCGCCAATCGAGGGCAAGGTGTCGATCGCCTCTTTCGGATGGCGGCAATATGTCGTGCGCCCGACGACACGGTCGCCGGCGCCGAGCGCGAACAGCGTCTCGGTGGTCGACGGACAGAGCGAGACGATACGGCGCGGGGGGACGGCAAGCGTCAAGCGCCGCCCGAGCTGGTCGACGAGGGTTTGTACCATCGCTTAGTCGAGCGCGCCGATGGCGGCCTCGACCGCCTCCACCACCTCGTTCGTGCGGATGAGATCGCGGGCCGCCGCGATGTCGGTATGAAACCAGCGGTCGCCATCGAGCGCCGGCTTGATCTTGTCGCGGATGGCGGCTAGCGCGGCGCTTGAGCCGGTGCCGAGCGGATGGTCTTTGGCGAGCGGCTCGACGAGGGAGAGGGCCTGGGCCGCCATCAGCATTTCGCCGCCGATGATATATTCGACGTTTTCCACGATCTGCCGGGCCTTCCTGGCGCACCAGGTCGAATTAGACACGTGGTCCTCGGCATTGCCCTTGCCTGGAATGGAATCGACCGAACCGGCGGCGGCGAGCGTGCGGTTTTCCATGACAAGCGCCGACATCGAGCATTGCACCGTGCCGAAGCCGGTATTGAGGCCCTTGCGTCCGGCGTTGAGGTTGCGCGGCAGGCCATAGCTCATGCCAGGGTCAAGCAGGCGGGCGAGGCGGCGCTCGGAAATGGAGCCGAGATCGGCGATGGCAATCGCCAGCAGATCCATCGCCTGGGCGACATATTGGCCATGGAAATTGCCGCCGGAAATAACCCGGTAGCCGCCCGCGCCGTCGTCAAACATGAGCGGATTATCGGTTGCCGCATTCATCTCGACGGCGAGAATGCGATCAATATAGTCCAGCGCGTCACGCACCGGCCCATGCACTTGCGGGGCACAACGGATGGAATAGACGTCCTGGATGCGGGGCGGCGGGGCGATATCCGCCTTGCGGTTTTCCTCAGGGTAGAGAAGCAGGCGGGCTGCTTCCGAGCAGCGTTTGGAATCGCCGGCGATCCGCGTCACGTTGCGGGCGCTTGTCTGCTGGCCGGGATGCGGGCGTGCCACATGGATAGGCGGGGCAAAGGCAATCAGTTCGCCGCGCATCGCTTCAAGCGACAGGGCGAGCGCCACATCGGCTGCTTTGGTGATCCGCCGTGCATCGGCCGCCGACAGGACGGCGATGGCAAGCGAGACGGTCGAGCCGTTGATGAGGGCGGAGGCGTCCTTGGCGCCAAGCGTGAAATCGCTCGACAGGCCGGCACGACGGATCGCTTCCGGCGCGGGGTAGCGTTTTCCTCTGTAGTCGATCTCGGCTTCAGGAAAGCCGGCCATGGCGCCGGCCAGATAGGCGAGTGGCGCCAGATCGCCGGACGCGCCGACCGAGCCTTTTTCGGGGATCACGGGGTGGAGACCTTTGTTGAGAAAGTCGAGCAACCGATCAACCACGCCAAGCGCCGGACCGGAATAGTTCGAGGCGAAGGCGTTGGCGCGCAGCAGCATGGTGGCGCGCACGATATCCTCGGCGAGCGGCTGGCCAAGCCCGGTGGCGTGCGCCTTGATGACAAGTTCCTGATAGAGCGCCATATCGGCGATCATCACCCGCTGATCCTTGAAGAGGCCAACGCCGGTGTTGAAGGCATACATCAGCGGGGCGTCATCATGGAGCCAGTTGGCTTCAATGAAGGCGCGGGCGTGGCCCAGCGCTTCGCGTGATCTGGGATGAAGCGCCGCCTTCTCAAAACGGCCGGACGCAGCCGGCCTTGCTGCTGCCAGGACCTGCGAGGATTTGAGTTTCAGGCCGTCGAGGCGAATGGTCATGGCGATTATCCGTTGCTGGAAGCAAAGAGGGCATCGAGGCGCATGCGGCTGACTTTGGCGATTTCATCGAGGGCGGTGCGGAATTCGCGATCATAATCGTGCCGCAGCCGCTGTTCGAAGCCCGCCAGAATATCAGCCTTCGTCGCGCCGCGCACCGCCATGATGAAGACGAAGCCGAAGCGCGCCTTGTAAGCATTGTTGAGGTCTGTGAAGCGCGCAAGCTCATCGGGGGTCAGACGATCAAGCCCGGCTGATGATTGTTCCGCACGTGATTCATCGGTAAGCGCATCAGCAAGTGCAAGTTTTCCGGCCAGATCTGGATGAACGTTGATGAGAGCCAGCTGGCGTTCGGCTGACGCCTCGCGGATGACGCGAAACATGGCCTGATGCAAGGCATCGGCGGTATCGCAGTGTTGCGTTAACCCCCGGTCGAATGCTTCTTCGGCTATCCAAGGCGAATATTCGAATATCGAAGAAAAGCGTGCCAGAAAGCGCGCACGATCATCGGATGATGCCATCACGATCCCCGATAGGTCGAATATGCGAAGGGCGAGGCAAGGAGGGGCACATGATAATGTGCCGCGCTGTCATTGATGGCAAAGCGCACCGGCACCATGTCAAGGAAACTCGGGCCGGCCTTTACCAGACCAGTCCGGCGGAAATAATCGCCAATCGCAAATTCGATTTCGTAGAGACCGAGCTCAAAGGCATCGCCCGCCAGCAGC
This sequence comes from Hyphomicrobiales bacterium, assembly GCA_021732205.1. Classification (GTDB taxonomy): domain Bacteria; phylum Pseudomonadota; class Alphaproteobacteria; order Rhizobiales; family UBA4765; genus Raskinella. The sequence goes on from JAKFVK010000076.1 coordinate 8,131, forward strand.
GGCTCATCGGTGCGCCCATCGGCGTTCGTGGTTTTGCGGGTCACCAGAGCCCGGACGCCAGCGGCGTCAACTGCGTAAAGTTCGACAACGACACCTGCGGCCGGGCAACCACCGGCGGTGTCGAGGACATGCGTCGTCAGGCGCCCCATGTGATGCTCCCGTGCTCAGACTGTCTCCATGC
>JAKFVK010000230.1 GCA_021732205.1 Hyphomicrobiales bacterium
CACGAACCCGAAGATCGACCGACAGAGCTCTCGACATGCCTGCCGGCCTCCATCCGGCAGACAGTATGAATCACTTCCCGCCTGATTTGGGAATCCCTCCCGATTCATTCAGGTCGGGTTCCGCTCTAGAACAGAAAATAGCGCTGCGCCATCGGCAGTTCGCGTGCCGGTTCACAGACCAGCAATTCACCATCGGCCCGCACGGCGTAGGTTTCAGGATCGACCTCGATTTCCGGCGTCGCGTCATTGTGGATCAGGCTTTTCTTGGTGATGCCACCACGCGTGTTTTCGACCGGCAGGACGAGGCGGTCGAGGCCGAGGTGATCCTTGATGCCATCCTCATAGGCTGCTTTTGACACGAAGGTGACGTTGGAGGCTGACAGGGTACGGCCAAACGCACCGAACATCGGCCGGTAATGCACGGGCTGGGGCGTCGGGATTGACGCGTTGGGGTCGCCCATGGGAGCGGCGGCAATGGTACCAAGCTTGATGATGAGATCAGGTTTGACACCAAAAAATTTCGGCGACCACAGCACCAGATCAGCGAGCTTTCCGATCTCGACTGAACCGATGTGTTTTGACAGTCCGTGGGCGATGGCCGGGTTGATGGTGATCTTGGCGATATAGCGCTTGACGCGGAAATTATCATTGTCCTTCCCCTTGTCCTCGGGGAGCGCGCCGCGCTGCTGTTTCATCTTATGCGCTGTTTGAAAATTGCGGATGATCACCTCACCGACGCGGCCCATCGCCTGGCTGTCGGAGGAGAGGATCGACAGCGCGCCTAGATCGTGGAGAATATCTTCAGCGGCGATGGTCTCCCTGCGGATGCGGCTTTCGGCGAACGCGATGTCCTCGGCGATGCGTGGCGACAGATGGTGGCACACCATGAGCATGTCGAGATGTTCCTCGAGCGTGTTGACGGTGTAGGGCATGGTCGGGTTGGTGGAGGATGGCAGCACATTCGCCAGGCCAGCCACTTTCAAAATGTCAGGCGCATGCCCGCCGCCCGCTCCCTCGGTGTGGAAAGCGTGGATGGTGCGCCCCTTGAAGGCGGCGATCGTGTCATCGACAAATCCTGATTCATTCAACGTGTCGGTGTGGATCATCACCTGCACATCGTAATCATCGGCGACGGTCAGACAATTATCAATGGCAGCCGGTGTCGTTCCCCAATCCTCATGCAGTTTAAGCGCACACGCACCCGCCCTGATCTGCTCAATGAGCGCGCCTGGAAGTGCGGCATTCCCCTTGCCGGCAAAAGCGAGGTTGATGGGCAGACCTTCGGCTGCCTCCAACATGCGGGCGATATGCCAGGGGCCAGGTGTGCAGGTGGTGGCCGTCGTGCCCGAGGCTGGACCAGTGCCACCCCCCAGCATGGTGGTAAGCCCCGACATGAGCGCTTCCTCCACCTGTTGCGGGCAGATGAAATGGATATGCGCGTCGATGCCGCCAGCGGTGAGGATTTTTCCCTCCCCGCCGATCACTTCGGTACCAGGACCAATGATAATGGAACGGCTCGGATCCATATTGCCGAAGCCGTCCTGCACATCAGGATTTCCGGCCTTGCCGATGCCAACGATGCGCCCGTCGCGAATGCCGATATCGGCCTTGACGATACCCCAGTGATCAATGATCAGGGCATTGGTGATGACCGTATCAACAGCGCCCTCGGCCCGCGTCCTCTGGCTCTGCCCCATGCCGTCGCGGATGACCTTGCCACCACCGAATTTCACTTCCTCGCCATAGGTCGTGAAATCTCTTTCAACTTCGACGATGAGATCGGTGTCAGCCAGGCGCACCTTGTCGCCCACCGTCGGGCCGAACATCTGGGCATAGGACGCACGTGAAATTCTGGCGGGCATAAAGCCTCCGCTGGAGTGGAACCGACCCTACAATTTACCCATGACGTCGCCACGAAAGCCGTAGACGGTGCGCGTGCCGCGAAACGGCACAAGCGTCACCTCGCGCGACTGGCCGGGCTCGAAGCGGACTGCTGTACCGGCCGCAATATCGAGACGATGACCGCGCGCCTTGTCGCGATCAAAAGCCAGCGCCGGATTGGTCTCACAAAAATGATAATGGCTGCCAACCTGAATCGGACGGTCTCCGGTGTTGGCAACTATAAGGGTCACTGTCGTCTGGCCGGCGTTGAGTTCGATGTCACCTGGCGCGGTGATGATTTCGCCTGGGATCATGGTCGTTTCAGGCAGCCGTCGGGCACGGTTTGGCGCGGCTCACCCGTTTCTGCGAAGCGGGATATTTGGCCAGCATATTCACCGGCCGAATGGGGCGGGGGACCAGATCCCCGCCGCAATTAGGGCAGCATCCCTTCAGGATGGTGGCGGCGCATTCACTACAAAACGTGCATTCGAAACTGCAGATCCGCGCCTCGCTCGAATGAGGCGGCAGATCGTGATCGCAGCATTCACAGTTGGGGCGCAGTTGCAGCATCATCGTCGTCCTCATTGTCAGCGGATCGGCTCGTGCACGGTGACCAGTTTCGTACCATCAGGAAAAGTCGCTTCGACCTGAACGTCGTGGATCATCTCCGATATGCCATCCATGACATCGGCGCGCGTCAAGACATGGGCACCGGCCTGCATAAGGTCGGCAACGCTGCGCCCGTCGCGCGCGCCCTCGACGATGAAATCGCTGATAAGGGCTATTGCTTCAGGATAGTTGAGCTTCACGCCACGCTCGCGGCGCCGGCGCGCCACATTAGCTGCCATGGCGATGAGAAGTTTGTCCTTTTCACGCGGCGTAAGATGCATGAACCGTTCCGACTCTCCTGCAGATTCCTGAGCGCCTAGTGTACATTAAATTCCATAACGCCGACACTGCGATCTCAAGCCTAGCGATGCGAAGCGCCACCCGAAAGCTGAAATCGCGGGCAGCCTCATCAAATATCAGTCGCTAGATCATCCAGGCGCGCGGCATATCGCAGCCTCGCCACGCCGTCACCACCGCTATCAGATCCCGGCGCAGATCGACCGCATTTGCAGCGACAAATCGCATCGCAAGCAGCCCATTGACGGCGCTGGCACCAGTTTCCGAGCGGCAGGCCGCAAGACTATCGCGCACTTCCCCCAGCCGACGCTCAGCGTCGGGCGCGGCATAAAGCACGGTGGCGATCGCCCCTGCGCCGCCGCCGCGGGCCGGCCGGCTGAGCGCAGAGCGCACCGGCCCTGACAAGGACAAGGCATCAGCGTAGATCAACCGCCCGTCGCGACGAATGGCGATGTGATCATGAAGGGCAAGTGTGTTGATGGTTTCGCCTGACGCCGAGCGGCCAGACACCAGCGCCTCGACGCCAAAAAAATACGAATCGCCCGTCATCGTGACATTCAGCCGACGTTTGAGACCCGCTCCGTCAAAGAGGATCGTTTCCTGCGGCAACCAGTCGCATCGGCCGGCTGACGCAACGACAATGGTATTCTCAACCACCGCCTGGCCGCTTTCAGCGCGATAAATCTTCTCACATGCCTGGGTGGCGATCACCGCGTGCGCTCCCTCTGCGACATTGAGTGACACAGCGAGCCTATCACCTCCCGTGAGGCCGCCGGCGGTATTGATGATCACAGCCTCCAGCGGCATGCCTTCGGCCATCGGGAAACGAATTTTAGCCGCGCCTTGCTGGTAGAGATCGGCAAGGCGCGTGCGCCCGGCGATCATGTGCACGGCGAGGCGCGCTTCACCGATTGCTCTTTGAAGAGGCGGCAGGGCGCACAGGCTTTGACCAGTCATTCGGCGTCGCTCAATTTTTCATCAAATTACAGATTAAATTCGAAGCAGAAACGGGGTCGTTTGGACAAAAGCAAACGCTTATAGCCCCATCACCGCAAAACCTACCGTGTTTTTCACCTCGGCTGGCGATGCGCTGACATCTTGGCAATGGCATGAAAATCGCACCGTGTATTCAACAAGTACGGACCCGCGACGATTTCATGAGGCCGATGGCAGACGAGCCGACCCATCCTTTTGATGACCAGAAGGGAAACATCGACCCGGTGCAAGCGGGGGGCGTGTTAGCCTTGCGCGTTGCCGCGATGCGGGCGCTGCTGAATTCACTGGGGCCGTGTTCGGACAGGGAGGCGCTGGCGCTGCTGCGCGAGGCATTCCCCGATTTGCCTCTGGCCGAGCGTATCGAAGCCTTCGGTCATTGGCGGGGCTAAGGCCAAACGACCCGTACAAACCATCCGCACCAACATAATTTTGCCGCCACCTTCAAGCTTAACCACCACGATGCTAGTCTGCGGCCTCGAGTAGATCGTCGTCAGCGTCGCATCAGGATTCATCGGCAGGGTTGAGGACTAAATGAATATCGCCTGCGTTATCGCCCGCCGCCTGGTTCCAGCGATGGCGGTGGCAATGTTGTTTGCCTCGAGGCCGGTTGCGGCGCCCGACAGCACGCAGGCACGTCTGCCAACGATCAGCGTCAGCCAGGCGGAGCGGGCGGCAATGAAAGACCAGTTGCTGGTCACGGGCTCGTTCATCGCCCGCGAGGAAGTGCTGGTTTCACCTGAAATCGACGGGCTGGCGATTGTCGATATCCGCGCCGAGGAGGGCGACCGGGTCGAAGCGGGGCAGATATTGGCGCGGCTCAATGATGAGATGCTGCGAGTGCAGCTTGCGCAGAATGCCGCCCAGATCGCTCGCGCCGATGCTGCCATCGACAATGCCCGCGCGCAGATCGCCGAGGCCGACGCCAACCGCGAGCAGGCTTCGGCTGCGCTGGAGCGCGCCAAATCATTGCGCGGCAGCGGTACCATCACGACCGACGTCTTTGAGCAGCGGATTGCGACAGCGAAAGTGAGCGAGGCCCGCGCCAATGCCGCCCGCCAATCGCTTGGCCTTGCCGAAGCCGATCGGGCGCTGGTTGAAAAACAGCGGGCGGAAATCCAGCTCCGTCTCGCACGCTGTGACATCCGCGCGCCGGTTGCCGGCATCATCTCGCGCCGCACCGCGAAAGTCGGCCAAGTGGCAAGCGGAATTGCCACGAGCGAGCCGCTTTTTCGCCTTGTTGCCCGCGGCGATATCGATCTTGAAGCCGATATCCCCGAGGCAAGCTTCGCCCGGCTCAAGGTTGGCCAGCCGGTGACGATTGATGTCCTTGGCCATGACGACGCAATCACCGGGTTTGTCCGCCTCATTGCGCCTGAAATGAACCGGTCCACCCGCCTTGGTCGCGTGCGCATCGCCATCCCCGCCAATTCGCCGGTGGCGCTTGGCGCCTTCGGGCGTGGCATCGTCCTGATTGCCGAGCGAAATGCCCTCGTCGTGCCACTTTCGGCGGTGTCATTTGGCGGCGAGGACGCCAGCGTGCAGGTGGTGAGCGAGGGCGTGGTTGGAACGCGGCGCGTTGAAACGGGCATGCGGTCTGGCGGGCGCATCGAAATTACCAGTGGCATCGGCGATGGCGAGGCGGTGGTGAGCGTTGCCGGAACCTTCGTGCGCGATGGTGATCACGTGCGCCCCGTGCCCTACGTCGCAGCGAGATAGGCGGCTGAGATGCAGCTAACGCCTCAAACCGGCGACATGACGCCACCTGCCGTCAGCGCCACTTCGTGGAATTTTTCTGGCTGGGCGATCCGCAATCCGGTGCCGCCGACACTCCTCTTTGTCGTTCTCCTCTTTCTGGGCTGGACCAGCTTTCTCAACCTGCCGGTCACCCGCTTTCCCAATATCGACGTGCCGCTCGTCTCGGTACGCATCACGCAATCAGGCGCGGCACCCAGCGAACTCGAAACGCAGGTCACGAAACTCGTCGAAGACGCGGTCGCCAATATCGCCGGCGCCAAGAACGTTTTTTCCGCAGTGTCCGACGGTCAGTCGGTAACCTCCATCGAGTTTCGTCTGGAGATCGATGTCGACCGAGCAGTGAACGACGTCAAGGATGCCGTCACCAAAATCCGCATCGATCTGCCACGCACCATCGATGAGCCGGTGGTCGAGCGCATCGTCATCGAAGGGCAGTCGATCATCACCTACGCAGTGACGGCGCCGGGCAAGACGCTGGAGCAATTGTCATGGTTTGTCGATGACACCGTCAAGCGCGGGCTGCAGGGTCTCAAGGGCGTGGGACGGGTGGATCGCATTGGCGGCGTTGATCGTGAAATCCGCGTTCTTGTCGATCCCGACCGGCTGATGTCGCTTGGCCTGTCGACCTCTGACGTCAACCGCCAGTTGCGGGCCACCGTCGTTGATCTTGCCGGCGGGCGCAGCGAAGTTGGAGGGCAGGAGCAATCGATCCGCACCCTTGCCGGCGCTCATTCACTGGATGATCTGGCGGAAACGAAAATTCTGCTGTCGGGCAACCGGCAGGCACGCCTGTCGGATCTCGCCTCGGTCGAGGACGGCTATTCCGAGCCGCGCTCGTTTGCCCGCGTCGATGGCAAAACGCCGGTCGTCGCGTTCAGCATTTTCCGCACCAAAGGGTCAAGCGACGTCACGGTTGCCGACGGCGCAGCACGCAAGATCGCCGAGCTAGCAAAAGCCTATCCCGATATCGATTTTTCGATCATCGACGATTCCGTCAGTTTTACGGTCGGGAATTATAAATCGGCGATGTCGACGCTTGTCGAAGGCTCGCTTCTTGCCATCATTGTCGTGCTCATCTTCCTGCGTGACTGGCGCGCCACCCTGATTACAGCGATCGCCCTGCCGCTATCGGCAATTCCCACCTTCTGGGCGATGAGCCTGATGGGTTTTTCGCTTAATCTCGTCTCGCTGCTGGCGATCACATTGGCGACCGGCATTCTGGTTGATGACGCCATCGTCGAGATCGAGAACATCGTGCGCCACCAGCGCATGGGCAAATCGCCTTACCGGGCGGCGATGGAAGCAGCTGACGAAATCGGTCTGGCGGTGATCGCCATCACCTTCACCATCGTCGCGGTGTTTGCGCCGGTCAGTTTCATGAGCGGTATTGCCGGACAGTATTTCAAGCAGTTCGGTCTGGTTGTCGCGACATCGGTGTTGTTTTCACTTCTGGTGGCGCGCCTCATCACGCCGATGCTGGCTGCCTATTTCATGAGCCCCAAGCCGCATGCCGAACCGGTCGACGGCCTGATTATGCGCGCCTATGTCAAGGTGCTGGAAGCGACTTTGGCGCGCCGCTTCCTCACCCTTGCCGGCGGCGTCGTGGTCTTTGTCGTGTCGATCATCGGCATCACCTTTCTGCCGACCGGCTTCATTCCGCCGGAGGATTCAAGCCGCATCGTCATGTCGGTTGAATTACCGCCGGGTTCGACGCTTGCCGATACGCGAGCAAAGACCGACGATCTGGCGCGCCTCATTGCCAGCCGTATCCCGGAAGTGAAAGCAGTATTCGCCATTGGTGGCGCTTCGCCCACGGGAACGCTTGATATCAGGCGGGCCTCGGTACTGGTCAAACTTATCCACAAATCGCAACGCGCGCGCTCTCAAAAGCAGATCGAAAGCGTGCTCGCAGCCCTTCTCCTGGACGTTGCCGATGTCCGCGCGTGGTATGTCAATCCGCGAGGAGAGCGCGAAGCAACCATCACGCTGGTGTCGGGCGATGCACAGGCGCTGAAAACGTCAGTAGCGGCCATCGAGACGGCGATGCGCAAATTGCCGAACCTGAATAATGTCGCCAGCGCAGCCGGCGTCGAGCGGCCGGAAATCCGCATCGTGCCACGCCTTGACGACGCGGCGCGCTACGGGGTGGCGACGGATGCCATCTCGGAAGCGGTCAGGGTGGCGGCCATCGGCGATATCAACGCCAACCTTGCCAAGTTCAATCTGGCGGAGCGCACAGTCCCCATCCGCGTTCAGCTGCCGCCTGCCGCTCGGCGTGATTTCGCGCTGCTCGAAAGCCTGCCTGTCGTCTCGGCTGCCGGCGCACAAGTGCCGCTATCGGCCGTCGCCACGCTCGCTTTTGGCCAGGGTCCCGCATCCATCGACCGTCTCAATCGCAAGCGCCGCGTCAGCATCGGCGCCGATCTGCGGCCAGGGATCGCCATCGGCCAAGGGCTAGCCGAGATTTCCGCCCTGCCGGAAGTCAGCAATCTGCCGCCGGGTGTCGAAATCGCCAAGACGGGTGATGTCGAGGCGATGGCTGAAGTTTTCCAGAACTTCGCGCTCGCCATGGGGACCGGTTTGCTGATTGTTTTTGGCGTGCTGGTCCTGCTCTTTGCCAGCGTCTTTCAGCCGATCACCATTCTTCTGTCGTTGCCGCTGTCGATTGGCGGCGTCATTCTTGGCCTCACACTCACGAGCAAGCCGATCAGCATGCCGGTCGT
>JAKFVK010000216.1 GCA_021732205.1 Hyphomicrobiales bacterium
AGAACCGCATCGCGCTTGCTGCCCTCGTTGTCGTGGTGGTCATCGTTGGTATTGCCATCATGGCGCCGTTCATCACCGCGCAGAACCCCTATGATCTCGCCACCCTCGTTCTGACGGATGCCCGCCGCCCGCCCGGTTTTGTCGGCAGCAACGGCTTCACCCATTGGCTGGGCACGGACGCGCAAGGCCGCGATCTTTATTCAGCCATCGTCTACGGGTTGCGTATTTCCATGCAGATGGGGCTGGTGGCGGGCACGGTCGCGCTGGCGATAGGCGCGACGCTTGGCACGTTTGCGGCCTATGTCGGGGGCAGGCGCGAAGCTTTCATCATGCGCCTCGTTGATCTGCAATTATCGTTCCCGGCGATTTTGCTGGCGCTGGTGCTGGCAGCTCTCCTCGGTCAAGGGAAATGGCAACTCATCATCGCTCTCATTGCTGCGCAATACGCCTATTTCGCCCGCACCGCGCACGGGGCAGCAGCAGCCGAACGTGCCAAGGATTACATCGCCGCCGCCCTGTCGACGCCGCTTCCCGCAGTGCAAGTGATCTTCCGCCATCTTCTGCCCAATTGCCTGCCGCCGCTCATCGTTGTGGCAACCGTGCAAGTTGCCAATTCGATTGCGCTTGAAGCCACCCTCTCCTTTCTCGGCCTTGGTCTGCCGGTCACCGAACCCTCGCTTGGCATGCTGATCTCGAATGGCTTCCAGTACATGCTCTCCGGCCGTTACTGGATTTCGATCTACCCTGGCATCGCGCTCATTATTCTCATCGTCGCCATCAACCTTGTGGGCGACCAGATCCGCGATCAGCTCAACCCGCGACTGAGGCGATGAGCATGTTGCTTGACGTCGAGGGACTGACCACCCATTTCGACACCCGCAACGGTGTCATCAAGGCGGTGGACGGCGTGACGTTCGCGATCAACGAGGGCGAGATCGTTGGCCTTGTCGGCGAGTCGGGCTCAGGAAAAAGCATCACCGGATTTTCCATCCTCGGCCTCATCGACCCGCCCGGGCGCATTGTCTCCGGTTCAGTCAGGCTCAACGGTCGCGAGTTGATCGGCCTGCCGTCAAGCGAGCTGCGGGCGATCCGCGGCCGCCACATCGCCATGGTGTTCCAGGACCCTTCGACAACGCTCAATCCCGTCCTGTCAATCGGCGACCAGATGGCGCTGGCGCTTAACGCCCATGGCAGCCATAGCGCGCAAATGGCTGAGGCGCGGATTGTCGATGTTCTGACCACCGTCGGTATTCCCGATGCAGCCCGCCGGCTTGGTGCCTACCCTCACGAATTCTCCGGCGGCATGCGCCAGCGTGTGGCAATCGCCATTGCCCTCATGCATCGTCCGGCTCTGCTCATTTGCGACGAACCGACAACCGCGCTCGACGTGTCGATCCAGGCGCAAATTCTGGCGCAGATCAAACGCCTTGCCACCGAACTCGGAACGGCCATGATCTGGATCAGCCATGATCTGGCCACCGTCTCGGCGCTGGCCAGCCGTCTCCTTGTCATGTATGGCGGACGCATCGTCGAGGACGGACCGGTTGGCGCGGTCTTGCGTGCGCCGCGCCATCCCTACACGGCAGGGCTCCTCTCCTCGCTGCCGGCCAATGCCGCGCCGGGGCAGGACCTCCTGCCCATTCCCGGCTCTCCTCCATCGCCCATGGATCTGCCGCCTGGCTGTGCCTTTGCACCGCGATGTGCCCGAGCCGACGCCGCGTGCGCGGAGGCGCCGATGATCACCGGAACGGACGGCCGCGCGTGGCGTTGCCATCATCCACTTTCAACAAGCGCTTTGCCATGACGCCGCTCCTTCGTCTGGCCCATGTATCAAAACGTTTTGCACCCCATGTGGCGATAACCGACCGCCTTGCCGCCTGGCTTGGCGCGCCGGTCGAGACCAGGACCGTGTACGCGGTTGACGATGTCAGCCTGGCGATAGGCAAGGGAGAGGTGCTGGGGCTGGTGGGTGAATCGGGCTGCGGCAAGTCGACATTGGCGCGCATCATTGCCGGCATCCACGCACCCTCCAGTGGCGAGGCGCTCTATGATGGCATGGCGATCATGAGCAGCGCACGCCAGCCGGTCAAGACGCTGACCAAAATCCAGATGATCTTTCAGGACCCCTTCGCCTCGCTCGATCCACGCCTGCGCATCGGCGATACGATCGCCGAGGGGCCGCTTGCCCATCGTCTGGTGACGCGCGCCGGGGCGCCGGATTATGTGCGCGACTGGCTGGCGGCGGTAGGTCTGCCGGGGGACGCAGCCGAGCGCTTTCCACACCAGTTTTCCGGGGGACAGCGCCAGCGTGTCGCAATTGCCCGGGCGCTGGCGATGAAGCCGGATTTGCTTGTCTGTGACGAGCCGATCGCCTCGCTCGATGTGTCGATCCAGGCCCAGATCGTCAATCTCTTCCTCAAGCTCAAGCGCGAGCTTTCGCTTGCGATGCTGTTCATCAGCCATGATCTGGGGGTGGTGCGCCATATCAGCGACCGCGTCGCCATCATGTATCTGGGGCGTATTGTCGAAAGCGGCCCGACGCCGGAGATCTATCGTTCACCGCGCCACCCCTATACGAAAGCGCTTCTCGACAGCGTGCCGAAGCTAACCGTCGATGGCACCGACGTCGTGAGCTTCAAGCCAATTGAAGGCGAACTTCCCTCGCCCCTCAACCCGCCGTCAGGCTGCCATTTTCATCTGCGGTGCACTTTTGCGCAACCGCGATGCAAGGTCGATGCACCCAGACTGGATCACGCATCCCAGGCGGTTGCCTGTCATTATCCCTTGTGATGAACGGGCGGCGATCCGCGACACAGGTCCGCAATCGGGAGGTCAGCGGTAAACGCGATGAAATCAATCATTCAGGCCGTTGATACGAAACGATCGAATAATAATGATCGCCGACCTTCTTCAGGACCGTCATGACATCCGGCGATGATTGAGGGGCGTTCTGTCTGCTGCGGCCCTCGGGGCAGGACGCTATAAGGCTGCAACCAGCTTTGTGAACGCGCGCGCGCCCACGTCTCGATAGCCAACACCGGAAATAACCGCAGGCACTGCGCACCTTGCCGGTGCATCGCTTATCGCCACACCAGTTGAGGGGATAATGGCGGAGACGATGGGATTCGAACCCATGATACCCTTTTCAAGGTATGCTCATTTAGCAAACGAGTGCCTTCAGCCGCTCGGCCACGTCTCCGTTGGCGGAGATATGCCCGGCTTCGCGAGCGAGTGCAAGACAGGCCGGCGCGCATATGTTTTGCAGGGCGCGGCTTGTCCCGCGCCGCGTCAATGGATGCTGAGATAGGCGCGGGCCTGGCGCAGGGCTTCGGCGATTTCGTCCTGCTTCATCTCGCAGGCGATTTCCTGACGATAGCTCGTCGCGGCGCGATAGCCCTTGGCGATCGCCAGGTTGAACCATTTGTGCGCGCTGATGCGGTCGATCTCAACCGCGCGTCCCGTGGCGTAGACAAGCCCGAGGCGGAACAGCGCTTCGCCGTCCATCGCTCCTGAAAGGGCGTTCATCTCGATATCATTGTTTGCAAGCCGTGCCATCTTGTCCCTCATGCCCGTTTTCGGGCTTTGACGTCCCTGTTTCCAACTCCCGGCGAACCGGTGCGCTGATGGGGAGAGAATGACGTGAACCTGTCAAATTCGCGTAAAATGACAGGTTTAACGGGAGATGAGCGAAACATGAGCAGAGCATGAAGATTGCCTGCAACTACGCCGAATTGAGACGATTTCAGTCAAATTTTAGTAAAGCGCTCATGGTTTCCGATCACCAGCGCCGGATTTCATCAACCATGACGCCAATAGCTATCAGCGCGCGCTGCGATCATTCCACTTGGCGAAAGGCCCCGGGTGGAGATAGCCTGCCGGCAAACACCAGAGCCAATAATGGCTTCATGAGGGAGATTAAGCGATGAGCCGGCAATTATTGAGGAACATGTTGATGGCGGGCGCGTTGGCAGTCATAGGGTTGGCGCTCGTCCCGGCCAATGTGGCGCAGGCCCAGGATGCAACCGGCACATGGCTGCGTGAAAACGGCGCCTCGCGCGTGCGGTTTGCTGCATGCGGCTCCGCGCTGTGCGGAACGATTGTGTGGCTGAAAGATCCGGGACTGGATAAAAACAACCCGGACGAAGCGCAACGCAGCCGACCCCTGGTGGGGGTGCGCGTCTTTTACGACATGAAGCCCAATGGTGGTAATAAATGGAGCGGCAAGGCCTATAATCCGGAAGACGGCAAGGTCTATACCGGCAACATGACGCTCGATGACGGGAAGCTGACGACGCAAGGATGCGTGCTGGGCGGGCTCATCTGCCGCTCCGTCAACTGGTCACGCGTCAACTGAGGTTCGACATCGCTTCACTGTTGACGTATTTTTTCGCATGAGGCGGAACTCGCGTCACGTTAATGCACTCCTGAAACCCGCAAAGCTGGCGCGACGGCGCAACGAGGACCTGATGAAACGGATAATGAGCCTGATTGCTGTATTGGCGCTTGGCGTGACGCTTGGATTGCCGCCTGCCTTCGCCCAGACAACACAGCCGCAAGCCGGACAGGGCCAGACGACCTCGACACCCAAGCGCGCGCGCTCACCAGCCCAATTGCGCAATGACCAGATCATGCGCGATTGCGGCGCGGAATGGCGCGCGAGCAAAGCCGCCGGCAAGACCGGTACACAGACGTGGCGCGGCTTCCTTGGCGAGTGCCGCAAGCGCAAATCGGCCTGAGGCGGCCCTCTTCAGGCGGGGTTGAAACGCCGCTCGATCGCGTCGTTGCCAACAGCCAGACCGCGACTGACGGTCTCACGTGTCATCATGTCGTTGAACCAGCGCGTGATGCCGGGCATTGCCGACAGATCGACGCCATGGCGCTCGTGAAGGCGCACCCAGCCAATCAGCGCCAGATCGGCGAGGGAGTAGTCGCCAGCGATGTAGCCCTGTTTCGCCAGGCGCTTTTCGAGAACGGCGTAGAGCCGGCGTACCTCGCCATCATAGCGCGTGAGCGCATAGGCGACGGGCTCGGGCGCATAGTGGCGGAAATGATGGCTCTGGCCGATCATCGGCCCAAAACTGCTGACCACCCAGAACAGGCCCTGTTCCACGAGGCTGAGCTTCTCAGGCCCCGCTGGCAGCAGAATGCCGCTTTTGCGCGCCAGATAGAGCAGGATTGCGCCGGATTCGAAGATGGCAAACGGCCGCTCCTGCGGACCATTGTGATCAACGAGCAGAGGCAATTTGCCGTTTGGCGACAGGGTTGAAAAGGGCGGGCTGAATTGGTCACCCTTGCTGATATCGACAGGAATAACACGATAATCCAGCCTGCTTTCCTCCAGCATGATCGTCACCGCAGCCCCCACCGGTGTTGACCAGTGGTACAGATCGAGCAAAGGCGGGTGTGTCGTCATACCGTGATCTCGCTATGATGCTTGCGTGGCGTTCATCACCCGCCGTGGATTGTGTCGTGGCTAAAGGATGCCCTATATGGGTTTCACGAGCAAAGAGCCTGTCGCGGCACAGTACGACAGCGCACAGATCGCTTGCAAGAAATCGTGATCGCAAGGCCCTGCCCATGCTTGTTGCGACGCGGTATAGAAGATATGGCTAACATTGCAGAAGGCCAGCAGCGCAACGGTACTGAAATAGTCATCACCCCGGAATATTTTATTCCCTCCCGTGATTGAAGCGCCCCAAACCCCATGAGCACAATGCCATCTACCCCAGAAACGCTTCCCGGCGCCGAAACCTCGCACGACGCTGCCGGCAAGAGCGTTGCCGGTGACGCAAGCCACCATGGACCGAAAACGGCGAGTTTTGCCGCATTGGCGATTGGCTCGATCGGCGTTGTCTTCGGCGATATCGGCACCAGCCCGATCTATGCGTTGCGCGAATCCCTCAACCACATCACGTCCGGCGGCGTCCAGCGTTACGAGGTCATCGGCATCGTCTCGCTGCTCTTATGGTCACTGATTGTTGTGGTGACGCTCAAATATGTCCTGCTCATCATGCGGGCCGACAACAAGGGCGAAGGCGGCACCCTGTCATTGCTGGCGCTGGCGCAGCGGGCCATCGGCCGGCGCACCAATTTTGTTTTCGCGCTCGGGATCGCGGGAGCCGCCCTGTTCTACGGCGACGCCATTATCACACCGGCGATTTCGGTTCTCTCGGCGGTTGAAGGGCTTAAAGTTGTCACTCCCGCGCTTGAACATTATGTAGTGCCGATCACGCTCATCATTCTTATATGCCTTTTTGCCGTGCAATCACGCGGGACGCATAGTGTCGGCGCGTGGTTTGGCCCGATCACGCTCGCCTGGTTCATCTGCCTGGCGATCCTCGGCTTGCGACAGATCCCGCAGGATTATGAGATCCTGACAGCCTTCAACCCGGTTCTTGCCATCTCCTTCCTCGCCCGCGAAGGGTGGATCGGGTTCACCGTCGTCGGATCGGTTTTTCTCGCCGTCACCGGCGCCGAAGCACTCTATGCGGATATGGGGCATTTCGGGCGCTCTCCGATCCGCTTCAGCTGGATGGCGATCGTCCTGCCCAGCCTCACCATCAATTATCTCGGTCAGGGCGCCATGGTCCTGGCGAACCCCCAGGCCATCGACAACATCTTCTTCCAGATGGCGCCGGAATGGGCAGTGCTGCCTTTGGTGATCCTCGCCACAGCCGCAACCGTCATCGCCAGCCAGGCGGTGATCACGGGGGCCTTTTCAATGACCCAGCAGGCGGTACAGCTGGGCCTCCTGCCGCGTCTTGAAATCCGCTACACGTCGGAGACCACCGCCGGCCAGATTTTCGTTCCGCGCGTCAACCGCCTGTTGCTGATCGGCGTGATTCTCCTGGTGCTCTATTTCGGTTCCTCCAGCAAGCTCGCCGCTGCCTATGGCATCTCGGTGACGGGATCGATGGTGGTCGATACCGCTCTCGCTTTCATCGTCGCCATTCGTGTGTGGAAATGGCGCCCATGGCTGGCCGTCCTGGTTATCCTGCCGTTTCTGCTGGTTGATCTTTCCTTCCTCGCGGCCAACCTGCTCAAATTCTTCGATGGCGGCTTCGTGCCGCTGATGCTGGCGCTTGCCATCGTCGTGACAATGGCAAGCTGGGTGCGTGGTACCGTCATCCTGTCGCAAAAAATGCGCCGCGACACGCTGCCTCTCACCAGCCTCTTCCGCTCACTGGAAAAGGTTCAGCGGGTGTCGGGAACAGCCGTGTTTCTCACCACCGATCCGTTATCGGTGCCGCATGCGCTGCTGCATAATCTGAAGCACAACAAGGTGCTGCATCAGACCAATGTCATTCTCAGCGTGCAATTTGCCGAGACACCGCATGTGCCCAAGGAAGAGCGTACGACGGTTGAACACATCTCGGCTGATTTCTGGCGTATCATTGTCAATTACGGCTATATGGATACGCCGAACGTTCCCCTGGCGCTCGCCAAATGCCGGCAAAGCGGCCTGAAGTTTGATATCATGACAACGTCATTCTTCCTGGGGCGGCGCAACCTCAAGCGTGACCCCCGCTCGGGCATGCCGATGTGGCAGGACAGGCTGTTCATCTCGCTGACAAAGGACGCGACCAACGCCACCGACTTCTTCCATATTCCCTCGGGGCGTGTGGTCGAGCTTGGAACTCAGGTGCTGGTGTAGCCTCAGCCCGTCCTGCGGCGCGACATCCGCCAGGCAAGAGCCAGGTAGATCGCCATCGTGACGATATGAAAGGCAACAAGGTCGAAGGCCCAGCCGAAGATATCAGCAAAGAGTGTGTTGGCGACCACCTCCGAGAGCGCGACAACCAGCCAGATGACTGTGCCCCAGGATGATGTCACCCACAGGCCGACGGCGGCGATGGGCATCATCACCGCGAGGTAGCCGATCAACACCTGACGGGGCAGCGATGACTGAAGAAAATCAGCAGTTCCCGGCACGCCGATAATGGCGGCCCAGTTGGCCGCGCCCCATAACAGATAAAGGAGCGCAAGCAGGCGCAGGAACCAGGCCATCCACTTCTCTTCGGGGATGATATCGTCGGGCTCGATGACGTCGTCTGTTGCGTGCATCAGGCAAAATCCAGTTCGCGTCGAAGAAGGGGAGCGAAATGCTCCTCGATCCGCTGCCAGTCGATGGCGGCAATGGTCGATGGCTCCCATCGGGGAGCGTTGTCCTTGTCGATGATGACGGCACGCAC
>JAKFVK010000259.1 GCA_021732205.1 Hyphomicrobiales bacterium
GGCGGTGGTGGGCTCAACCTCGATCTGAGGGCGCAGGAACCGGAGAAGAAGCCGGCACAAAAGGGCGTGGCGGACAGCCCTGGCACCTTTGCGGCCAGCGGACCTTATGCGTCACAGGCGCTGATCAATCGCGTGACAGGCAAAATCAAGCAGGGTGAATTGCCAAAGGCGCCGATCAGCCTGGGCGGCGCTGGCTCGGCAGACCAGAATGTCGGGCCGATCTGGGCGCGTTGATGCAAGAGATCAAGCGATTGCCGCCAGCCTGGTGAAGCGATCGAGCCTTAGATTTTCACGCTCCAGCAACTGAACAAAATCATCGCTGGCGAGATAATCCGCTTCTCTTTGTCGCGCTGCGGTGATCGGATCGGCAACCTCGGCTGACGCGTCGCCATCACCGGGGTGACACATGACGAGAGGGCGCGCGCCGAGATGGCGGACAAAGGACGAAAAAACGTCCGGCAGCCTGCCCGCCGCCGCAAAGTCATAGATACCCGAAAAACCTGCATTGACCGGGACCCCACGCGCTGAAGCCGCAGGCGCCATGCCTGTCGTCAGCACCGCAATCGACAGCGCTTTGGCAAGAGCGGTCCGCCGCGACAGAATGCGCCCCCATTTTTCGCCAGGTACACGCACCGGCAACGGATCGCCGGGTCGAAGCGCAACCGCAAGGTCCGCTGTGATGGCGCATACCCCCGGCAGAGCATGCGCATGTTGATGGCCATCGATGAAATCGGGAAGGCGGCCGGCTGTCTTTAGAAACGCATCCGCCTGCCGAAACGCCTCGTCACGCACTTCCTGCAAGGGCAAACGATGGCTCAGCGCCATCAAGATCAGACGATTTATGCCCGGAAACCTGCCGGTTGGCGCCAAAGCCCTCGCCGAAGACAAGGGCTTGCCCTCGACAAAATCAAGGTGAAGGCCAACATCCACTTGAGCAGCGAGCCCGTCGATCTCAGCGCCTGCCCGCGCCCAGTCCGGAAAGGTCACGAGCGCGCTGGTGGCGCTGAGACGCCCGCGCTGAGCCAGACGGGTGATTGCCGTGCTGACGCCCGGTCGATAGCCGTAATCGTCGGCACAAAGCGCGATCGGCCTGAGTTTCGCCAGCGGCGGATTGATATTGGTCATGGTTCCTCATGCTCCTTCACGACCCGTTCAGGCAAGCTTTTCTAGAACGCGCGTCATTATGCGACACAGGTGCTGGAACCCGCGATGACCATGGACCCCCGCTCCCTCCACGATATCAGCCAGCGACCGGAACTTTCCGTCGTGGTGCCGATGCATAACGAAGCCGCCAATCTGGCGCCGCTTCTCGCGCGGCTCATTCCAGTCCTGCGATCGCTCGATCACCGCTTCGAAATTCTCTTCGTCGACGATGGCTCGCGTGATGACAGTTTCGAGCGCGTGCGGGCGGCCGCACTCACCGAACCTCGCGTGCGCGCCATCGCGCTGTCACGCAATTTTGGCAAGGAAGTTGCCATCGCTGCCGGACTTGCCCATGCGCGCGGCAATGCCGTGATCCTGATGGATGGCGACCTCCAGCACCCGCCCGAAACCATCCGGGACTTCGTCGTCAAATGGCGGGAAGGCTATCGCATGGTCTACGGCATTCGCCGTGATCGAGAAACCGACAGCCTTCTGCGCCGCTGGTTCTCCGATGGGTTCTATCGTCTGTTTGCCGCGCTCAGCCCAACGCAGCTGCCGCGTGGCGCCGGTGATTTTCGCCTCATCGACCGCAAGGCTGTTGATGCCCTCAATGCCATTCACGAGCGAACGCGATTTACCAAAGGCCTTTATTCATGGATCGGGTTCAAAGCCGTCGGTGTTGAATTTGATGTCGAGGAACGCGCCGATGGCGGCGGCTCGAAATGGAATGCGCGCCGGCTGTTTTCCTTCGCGCTTGATGGTATTACCGCGTTCTCGACCCTGCCGCTTCGGGTATGGACTTACATCGGCACGGCGGTGTCGATGCTGGCGCTGCTGCTTGCCCTCTATTTTGTTGCCGAGACGCTGATCTGGGGTGTTGCCGTTCCCGGCTTTCCGTCATTGATCGTGTCAGTGATGTTTTTTGCCGGCGTGCAGCTCATCACGCTTGGAGTGCTTGGCGAATACATCGGCCGCATCTTTGTCGAAGTGAAGCGACGGCCCCTCTATATCGTCGCTGAAGAAATAGGTCAGGTGAGCACAGCCTCCCCGCTATCGGATCAGGTCGAAGCGAACTCGTAGTCCGGTTCAAACCGCGATATTGTCAATAAGACGGGTTACCCCGATCCTGGCGGCCACCAGCAGGCGTGACGGCTGTTCAATCGTTGTAGCGGGCTGCAGCGTGTCAGCCTGTCGCCATTCCAGATAATCAACCGAAAACCCGGATTTTTCCAGGATTGCCACACCTTCAGCCAGCACAAGGTTGGCCTCATCACCCTGTCGCAGCCGTTCAGCGCATTGCGTCAGGGTGTGATAGATGAGCGGGGCCGCCGCGCGCTCACCTTCGCTCAAGTAGACGTTGCGCGATGACAAGGCCAATCCATCAGCCTCGCGAATGGTTGGTGCTGCGACCACATTGACCGGCAATTCAAGGTCGCGAACCATCTGACGGATGACGCAGAGCTGCTGGAAATCTTTTTCACCAAAAACGGCAAGGTGCGGGGTGGTTTGCAAAAAAAGCTTGGCAACCACGGTGGCAACGCCCTTGAAATGAGTTGGCCGAAAGCGATCCTCGAGGCCAGTCGTCGCTGGTCCTTCAAGCGAAATCGAGGTCACGAAATCAGCCGGATAAATGTCGGCGACCGGCGGGCAATAAATCGCATCGACAGTGGCGCCAAGCTTCTCGCGATCGGCCTCAAGCGTGCGCGGATAGGCGCTGAAATCCTCACTGGGTGTGAATTGGGCCGGGTTCACGAAGATCGAAACCAGCAGGCGATCGGCGCGCGCGGCAATGAGCCGAACCAGCGACAGATGCCCCTCGTGAAGCGCGCCCATGGTCGGCACCAGCGCAACGATCTGGTGCGATTCGCGCCAGGCGGCCATGCGGGTGCGCAGCGCTGCGCGATCTGACAGAAGCTCAGCGCGCCGATGATGTGCCATAATCTCTGCCCTAAATTCTCTGACGCGTGGAATTATTCAAAGTCATTGGCCCTTGCGGCAATCCCCGCCAGCCTCGGCCAGTTGATAGTCGAGCGCGACCTCGGTCAGAAAACGTTCGCATTGCTGGATCGAGCGGAAGCAGGCAATGCCGGATCCGTTATAGGTGCTGCTGGCAAAACTGTTGCGCCCGCCAACCACAGCATAGCGACTGACCCAGACGCCATCGCGACCCAATTGCTTGCGCAGCTGATCGCAATCCTCTGCCCCCGACAAGACCGCAATCGCATCAGGGGGGCGTTGCGTTTGTGCGGATGCCGGTCGTAACGCGTCAAGCGCAACGCCAGCGACCACAAGAACAAGCCAGCAAGAGAGATCACGCATGAGCAAATTCCCAATAAAGCGCGCGCGCCTTGCGGAACACCGGACCTGGTTGCAGCTGGCGATCATTGATGCGGGTGATCGGCTGGACCTTGCCGGCATTTCCGGTCGAGAAGATTTCGTCTGCGGCAATCACCTCATCGGGTGTAACGATGCGCTCTTCAACCATCATTCCAGCCTCGCGCAGGAGCGCGATGACCCGCAATCGCGTTATTCCGGCGAGGAAAGTTCCGTTCGCCGCAGGGGTGACCGCCACGCCATCCTTGACCAGCCACAAATTGGCAGTGGCAAGCTCGGCGACGTTGCCGTCAGGATCAAGCATGATGCCGTTGTCAAAGCCCCTCTGCTTGGCATAGGCAAGTGCGCGACCAGGATTAGGATAAAGGCAGCCCGCCTTGGCATCGACAGGCGCCATGTCCGATCTTGGCCGGCGGAACGGTGTGGTGGTGATTGAAAAGCCGTTGGGCGCCGGCATGGGGGCAACGTAAATCGAGACGGCAAAGCCGATATCGTCGGGATCGGCAAGGACGGCTGAGGGGCCGTTGCCCTCACCCCAATACATGGGCCGGATGTAAAGCTCGGCCTGCTTGTCAAACTTCTTCAACCCATCCCTGACAATGCCGATGATGTCATCGCCCGATTGCGTCGGATTAAGACCAAGCGCCCTCGCTGAAGCATTCACCCGGTTGCAGTGTCGATCAAGATCAGGAGTGACACCCTCGAATGCGCGCGCACCATCGAACACGGATGAGCCAAGCCAGGTTGCGTGCGAGCGCACGCCCATGATCGGCACATTACCCTCGCGCCACTCGCCATTCTGGAATGTCCAGGTTTGTGACCAATTGGCCATGCCATACTCTCCTAGTCAGGGCTTGCAATCACCAGATGAACGGCGAAGTCGTTTACCGCATCCGGTCCTTGATCCATCATCAAAATCGCGGGTCACGATAAACTGGCAACACACATGAACGTCCGTTGTAATTTGCCGGGCCGCCCGCTCGCTCATCGATAAAGTCCTGCGCCGGCCGATCGCGAACGATACGCTCGAAGGGGCTGGTATCGTAATCGCACAGAGGCAATCGCGTGTCGACCTTGCCGGTCGCCTTCTGGCGCCGTCCATCGACATACAAGACGGCAGCGCGCGGCGGCAGCGGGCGCAGTTGCGGCGGTGGCGAGGAGGCGATCTGGCAGGCGCCCAGCAGCACGCCAAAGAAATTACAAGACATCAACTACTCTCCATCCCCGCATTCAGCTGGCAAGCGCTGCCATGACACGCGCCCATGACCGGGCGCCGCGCTGGAAAGACGCCAGCTCATACTTCTCATTGGGCGAATGAATGCGGTCATCGTCAAGCCCAAAGCCGATGAGGAGCGAATCCATGCCAAGCACCTTCTTGAAGGCGCCAACGACGGGGATTGAACCGCCGCCGCCAATGATGAAGGCCTCACTGCCCCATTCGCTCGACAGCGCGGCCCGTGCGTTCTGGAATGCCGCGCCGCCGCTTGGCAGCACAATGCCCGGGCTTGCGCCGTGATCAAGAAATTCCACCGCGCAGTCAGCCGGCAGATGATCGCGCACAAATGTACGGAAACTGTCGCGGATTTTCTGCGGATCCTGGCGGCCAACGAGGCGGAACGATATTTTGGCCGTGGCTTTGGCCGGCAGCACGGTCTTGAAACCATCGCCGGTATAGCCACCGGTAATGCCGTTCATTTCGCAGGTTGGCCGGGCCCATAACATTTCAAGGACGCTGCGCCCCTTTTCACCAGCCGGCGTTTTGAGCCCGACATCGCCAAGAAACTCCGCGACATCGAAGGGCAGTTTTTCCCACGAAGCCCTGAGATCGGCTGAAATCTCATCAACACCGTCATAAAAGCCCGGCAGTGTCACCTTGCCATCATCGTCGTGGAGTTTGGCCAGAACCTTGGCAAGAGCGCGGATGGGATTTTGCGCCGGCCCGCCAAAGCCTCCGGAATGAAGATCGCGGTCAGCGCAGGTGATAATCACCTCTTCGCCAACCAGGCCACGCAATGAACCTGTGATCGCCGGTGTCTCAGCGTCCCACATTCCAGTGTCGCAGACCAGAACGAGATCAGCCTTCAGTTCATCCTTGGCAGCCTGAAGAAAGGCATCGAGGCTGGGCGAGCCTGATTCTTCCTCGCCCTCGAGAAAAATCGTCACATCGAGCGGCAGATCGCCATGGGTCTCGATAAAGCCGCGGGCTGCCTCGATAAAGGTCATGACCTGACCTTTGTCGTCGGCAGCGCCACGCCCCATGATCTGCTGGCCATTAGCGCCGTTCTTGAGATGCGGCTCGAAAGGCGGGGTCGCCCACAAGGACAGCGGATCGACGGGCTGGACATCATAATGGCCGTAAAACAGGACCCGCTTGGCCCCTGGTTTACGGCGGTGTGCGACCACCATGGGATGGCCAGGCGTCGCGCGCAGGGACGCCTCAAAGCCAAGGCTCTTCAACTCGCTCACCAGCCATTCGGCCGCCTTCCTGCAATCGGCGGCAAAGGCTGGATCGGTCGAAATAGAGGGAATACGCAAAAGCTCGAAAAGCCGATCCAGCGCGGCATGACGATTGGCGTCGATCTTGGCGAGAACCGGGTCGATGGCGTTCATGAAAACCTGCTTGCTTGCAACATTACCGGGCGGACCATAGCGGTGCCAAACCTTCCCGCCAAGGCGTTCGATCTCGCCCCTGCCCTGCGTCTTGCGGCAATTGACTGCTTCAGGGATCTTGATTTCACAAGCTTTCCATGAGCAAAAGCGCGCATTACCGAAAAAAGGTTGATCCATGCCCGCCGCATTGCTGACCAAGATCATGTTCTCGGCGACCCTTGGTTTAGCCGGATTTCTGCTGTTTCAAGTGCAGCCCGTGCTTGCGAAGTTCATCCTGCCCTGGTTTGGCGGCAGCGCGACGACCTGGACGGTATGCATGCTGTTCTTCCAGCTCGCTTTGCTGGCAGGCTATGGCTACGCCTACGCGCTCACCGCACCGATCAGGCCGCGCACCCAGGCGCTCCTGCATATCGGCCTGCTCGGGCTTGCCCTGCTTGCTCTGCCGATTACCCCGTCGGACGCCTACAAACCCGATAACGCTGACAATCCGCTCGGGCGGATCATGGCGCTGCTGACGGTGTGCGTCGGCCTGCCCTACGCAGTGCTGTCGACCACGTCGCCGCTACTGCAGCGGTGGCTTGCCCAGATCGACCGCTCGCTGCTGGCCTCGCGCTTCTTCGCGGTGTCCAATCTCGGCTCGTTTCTTGGCCTGCTGAGCTATCCTTTTATCTTCGAGCCCCTGCTCTCCAGCCCTGAACAGACGATATGGTGGTCGCGCCTTTTCGTTGTGTTTGCGCTCCTCATGGCGGGCTGCGCGGCGATTGTCCTGATGCGAGCCAATCCGCCCGTCACTATCGCCGAAATGGCTGACACCAGCGCAGCGTCCGCCACCGGCGATCGATTTTGGTTATGGCTCGCCTACTCTGGGCTCGGCTCAGTGCTGCTGATTGCCACCACCAACCAGATGACGCAGTGGACGGCCGTCATCCCCTTTCTGTGGATTTTGCCGCTGTCGCTTTATCTTGCGACCTTCATCATCGCCTTCGGCTACCAGCACCTCTATCACCGGCTTGGGTTCTTTATCGCCTTCGTACTGCTCGCGGTGGCGAGCATTACTCTGGTGCCCGCCGACCCGGGAGAGGGCCTGTTGCTCCGCCTTGCGTTCAATGCCGCGACGATGACGGCAGGATGCATGATCTGCCATGCCGAAATGGTGCGCCTGCAGCCGCCAGCAACCCGCCTGCCGCGCTTTTACATGGCGATTTCGCTCGGTGGCGCCCTTGGCGGCATCGCGGTGGCGCTGATTGCCCCACTGATTTTTTCCGATTACTGGGAGTATCCGCTAGCCCTCATCGCCACCACCGTGACGGGCGCGGCCCTCTCCTGGCGCAGCCTCGAGCCAAGCGCACGCAGGCAACGCCTGGCGCTGATTACCAGCTGCGCGGTAGCAATTGCCGGTGCAGGCTATGCCCTGTCACAGACAGCGCATAGTGAGCGGGACGTCGTCGATCGCATCCGCAATTTCTACGGGGTGGTCAAAGTCATTCGCGAGCATCAGGACGAGCCGGAACGCTTCTCGCTCACCATGGTGCAGGCGGGCGTACCGCAGGGATCGCAATACCAGAGTCCGGCCAGACGCGATGAACCTTATTGCGCCTTCCTGCCAGGCTCCGGCGTCGGACACGCCCTTGCGGCGTTGCGGGCCCGGTCTGCGGCAAGCAAAATGCCACTGCGCATCGGCTCGGTCGGCCTTGGTGTCGGCGTTCTGGCAGCACTTGGTCAGCCCGGTGATGACATGCGCGTCTATGAGCTCAACCCGGCTGTGACCGACCTCACCAACCGGCATTTCTCCTTTGTGCGTGACAGCCAGGCGAAGGTGCACGTTTTCCATGGCGACGGGCGCATCCTGCTTGAGCGCGAGCTTGCCGCCGGCACGCCCGGCAATTTCGATCTTCTCGTCGTCGATGCCTTCCGCGGCGCCTCGCCACCGCTCCATCTGATGACAAAGGAAGCCTTCGACATCTACCTCAGGCACCTGGCGCCCGGCGGTATTCTTGCCATCAATTTCGAGATCGACGTCTTCGGGCTGGCGCCGCTCCATCGCGGGCTGTCGAAGGAATTCAGTCTCAATGTCGGCTGGTTTGAAACGCCGT
>JAKFVK010000263.1 GCA_021732205.1 Hyphomicrobiales bacterium
TCTGCACAAAGGCATCGATCGGCACACCAGCATCATCGCGCACGCTCGTCGCTCCGATGATGCCATCATCGCTGGCTTCAAACAGCGCCTGCACCAGATCAATCTGGAAGGAGCGCACGCAGCCATAAGTCACCACTCCCAGACCTTCGCTGCCAACTCTGACCGGGAGTACCAGCCTCTCCCATAGATGGCGCTCATTGGTCTGAGACGTGCGGTGAAGCGAGAACAGCGGTTTGCCGCTGTCGATGGCCTGCCTTGCGGTTGCAGCCAGAAAGGTTCCGAGTTCCTCGCCAAGATGGGAGGTCTGCTGGCCGGTAAGGTCGAAGGACAGCGAAGCACTGAGTGCCGCCCCGGCAAATCCATAAAGGAAATCGCCATTGGCTTGCGCAAACAGCACCGCCATCCAGTCGCGATAGGAATCAAGCTTCAAGGGATTGAAATCGCTGTAATGCGGCATGCCGTCCACCGCCATGTTGCGATAGAGGTCCAAAAGGCGCAGGAGCGATTTCGAACTTGCTCGCTGTTCGATGCCGTCTTGATAAGCAATGCTGTACATCGGTATCTCCCCGCGATCGAACCTACACGCAGAAGACTAGCAATTCGCAAATACACCAATGAAGTGTAGATTTTCGTGGCGCTATGGTGACTAAATCGTCAACGCGACGAAATTTGTCGCCGATAAGGGGCAAACCATGACAACCCCTCCTCGGTTCGTCCCCGCGGCCGGTATTCGCAACCGACATAGCCGGCATAGCCTTGCTGATCGAGCAGCGCGAACAGCGGATCGAAGCGGACTTCCCCGCTATCGGGCTCATGGCGGTCGGGTGGCCCGGCAATCTGCACATGGCCGGTGATATCGCTATTGTCGAGGATGGCGCGCGTGAGGTCACCTTCCATGATCTGGCGATGGTAGAGATCAAGCTGAAGACGGATATTCTTTGCCCCCACCGCCGCGATCGCCTGCCTCGCCTCGGCGCTGCGATTGATCAGATAACCTGGCATGTCGCGCGTGTTGATCGGCTCAAGCACGATCATCACGCCAGCCGAGGCGGCGCGCGCGGCCACACGGGTCAGCGAAGCGACATAGCGCTCGAACGCCTGGTCGCGATCCTTGTCGGCGGCAAGCCCCGCCATGACATGAATGGTCCGGCAGTTGAGGCGATCAGCATAGAGGAGGGCCTGATCAAAGCCGCGGTCAAATTCGCTCTCGCGCCCGGCAAGCGAGGCGATCCCACGCTCTCCCTTGGCAAAATCGCCTGGCGGGGCATTGAAAAGCGCCTGTTGCAGATCATGATCCCTCAGCTGCGCTGCGATGTCCTGTGGCGCGACCTCATAGGGAAAGAGGAATTCCACGGCCGCAAAACCGGCGCGGGCGGCAGCGCCGAAGCGCTCCAGAAAGGCATACTCAGTGAACATCATCGACAGATTGGCGGCAAAACGCGGCATGGTGGTCGTCCGATCACGAATTTCGGGCTGGGCTGCATGTCGGATTTTCGTGTAGCACATCGTCATGACCAACGACGAGACCAAGAGCGCGCCTGAGCCGGCGGAACGGCTGCGCCGCTTTGCCTGCCTCGATGTGGCGCGCGGCGTGGCGCTGATCGCCATGGCGATCTTTCACACCGGCTGGGATCTGTCGTTCCTCAATCTTTTCGGTGTCGATCTGTCGTCATCGACCCTGTGGATGGGCTTTGCCCGGGTGATCGCCACGACCTTTCTCTTTATCGCTGGCGTGAGCCTGGTTCTGGCAACCCGTTCGCGGATCGTCTGGCCAGCTTTCGCACGGCGCCTCGCCATCATCATGGTGGCCGCGCTCGCCGTCACTCTCGGCACCCGTCTGGCGATCGGCGAGGCGTTTGTAGCCTTCGGCATTCTCCATCACCTGGCGTTTGCGAGCCTGATCGGTCTGGCCTTCCTGCGGCTGCCGCTCGCCATCGTTGCGATGGCCGCGCTCATCTCCTTATTGCTCCCTCTCGTCGTCGTTTTGCCGGGAAGCAGTTACGGCGTCGGGTATTTTCTCGGGCTTGCCCCAGATGGCCCGGCGAGTGTTGATTATGTACCGCTTTTCCCGTGGCTGTCGGCCGGGCTCAGTGGCATTCTTGCCGCGCGTCTTGGATTACGTCTGGCGCCTGATGGCTGGTGGACGCGCTGGCAGGCGGATCGCCCGCCCTTTCTCCTGCTCGCCACGATGGGCCGCTGGTCGCTCGCCATCTACCTTCTGCATCAGCCGCTGATCTTTGGCGCCCTCATGCTGGTTGCGACGCTCCAGCCGCAACCGCCATCTCATGCCAATGAGCCGGCGGTGCAGCGTTTTCACAATGAATGCCGCCGTGCCTGTATCGCTTTTGGACGAACGGTGGATTATTGCGCCAGCGCGTGCACCTGCACGCAGGCATCGCTCGAACGAAACGGCCTGTGGCAGCAGACACTCGACAACAGTTTGACGAGTGCTGGCAGCAGCCGCGTTCAGGAGCTGGCGCGCGCCTGCGCCCCCGCGCCATAAGCCGCGCACGGCTTCCATGCGCTTGCACCACTTGCCGGCAGCTTCAGAATTCTCCATCACCGCTGGCATGAACACGACACGATCCCTTGTCATGTCGCCATCAGGCCTGCGCCTGGGCGTTGCCTCCGTTATCGCCCTGTTACCGGGCGTGCTGGCTTTTGGCGTGAGTTTTGGAGCGGTTGCTGCCAAAATGGGCCTGAGCCTGGTGGATGCGGCGATGATGAGCGGGCTTGTGTTTGCGGGTGCGGCGCAATTTGTCGCGATCTCCGCCTGGCAGATGGATTGGACCTGGGCAGGCGCCATCACCATCTGTCTGCTGGTGGGCATCGTCAATTCGCGCCTTATCCTGATGGGTGCCTCGCTGCGCCCGACCTTCTCTGCCCTCGCGCCCGGTCCCGCCTACGGACTTCTCGCCCTCAATACGGACGCTTCATGGATCATGATGATGCGCCTTGAGGGCAAGACGGAGCATGGCGACGTCGGTGCCTATGTCGGCGCAGCCGCTGCCTTGTGGGCCGGCTGGCTGCTCGCCACGATCGCCGGCTGGTGGCTTGGTGCCCTGATCTCTGACCCCAGACGCTACGCCCTTGATCTCGTGATGATCATCTTTTTCGCCTGCATTCTGGTGCCGCTATGGAAGGGACCGCGCAAGGCCATGCCATGGCTGGTGGCGCTCAGCGTGGCGCTGATCACACAGTCGGTGACATCAAGCCAGATCTATATCCTCTTTGGCTCATTGAGCGGCGCTATTGCGGGAGCGTTCCTTGACGAATGAAGCCATCAGCCTTGCGGTCATTCTCGCCATGGCGGCAACCACCTATGTCTGCCGCTCGTTTGGCTATTTTCTCATGGGGTATGTGCCGCTGACGCCACGCGTGCGGCGTGGCCTTGAGGCATTGCCGGGCGCCGTTGTCGTTTCAATCGTCGTGCCCGGAGCGGTTGCAGCCGGCCCGGCCGGCATTGCCGGTGTCATCGCCGGGATGGTTGTGATGGCGGTGACGCGCCACGACATTCTGGGATTGCTTGCCGGCTGCGCGGTGGCGGTTGGCGTGAGGTCCGCGGGGCTGTAACCTGCCGGTCAAACACTCGATAACAGGCACTCAGCGGGGAAACGACATGGACGGGCAGATGACGGTCACCGGTGGCAAGCTTCTCGTTGACTGCCTGCTGGCGAACGGCATCGACCGGGCCTATGGCGTGCCGGGCGAAAGCTATCTGGCGGTGCTGGACGCTCTTCGTGACGCGCCAATCGCCCTGACGATTTCCCGTCAAGAGGGTGGGGCTGCGATGATGGCGGACGCGGACGCCCGCCTGACAGGGCGCCCCGGCATCTGTTTCGTGACACGCGGACCCGGCGCCACCAATGCCGCAGCCGGCATCCATATCGCCATGCAGGATTCGGTGCCGCTGATTGTGTTCATCGGTCAGGTGGAGCGCAGCTTTCTCGAGCGCGAGGCCTTCCAGGAGATCGACTACACCCATTTCTTCCAGCCGATCACCAAATGGGCGGCTGAAATCCGCGATCCCGCCCGCATTCCCGAATATGTCAACCGTGCCTTTGCCATCGCCACCTCGGGGCGCCCCGGTCCCGTTGTCCTGTCGCTGCCCGAGGACATGCTGAGCGAACGCGTGGCAACGCCACGCCTCTTGCCCTTCACTCCCGTCGAGCCGCAGATCGGGCTTGGCGATCTTGCAGCTTTGCGTCGCTTATTAGCGGGCGCCAAAAATCCGATTGCGATCTTAGGCGGCAGTGGCTGGAGCCAGCTTGCCTCAGACCGCATGGCGCGCTTTGCCGAAAAATGGCAATTGCCGGTAATGGTGTCGTTTCGCCGCCAGCATCTGTTTGATCATCTCCATCCGTGCTTTGCCGGCCATATCGGCATTGGTATCGATCAGGCTTTGCGGGCGCGCATCGATGCCTCCGATGTCATCCTTCTCATTGGCGGCAAGATGTCGGAAATGCCGTCGCAGAGCTACACGCTGTTCGCGGTTCCCAATCCGAGGCAGACGCTCATCCACGTCCATGCGGGCGCGGAAGAGATCGGCAAGGTCTATCGCCCGGCGCTTGGCATTGTTTCAGCCCCGGGACCGCTGGCGGCAGCGCTTGACGGGCTTGAGCCGCCGATCGGTGATCCGGTGTGGGCAGGCGTCGCCAAAGAGGCGCATGAGGCCTATCTCGCATTTTCCGATGCACCAGCCCCCATCCCCGGCAAGGTGCAGATGCGCGAGGTGATGGAAACCGTCCGCAACTCCGTTCCAGCCGATACCATCATCGCCAATGGCGCCGGCAATTTCGCCGGCTGGCCCAATCGCTTCTATCGCTATCGCCGCTATGGCACGCAATTGGCGCCAACCTCCGGCTCCATGGGTTACGGCCTGCCGGCGGCGGTGGCCGCCAAATTGCGCCATCCCGAGCGTACCGTTCTGTGCTTTGCCGGCGATGGCGATCTGCAGATGACCATCCAGGAACTTGGCACCGCCGCGCAATACGACGCCGGCATTATCGTGCTCGTCATCGATAACGGGCTTTATGGCACCATCCGCATGCATCAGGAGCGCGAATACCCCGGCCGCCCGCACGGGTCCGACATCATCAATCCCGATTTTGCGGCGATCGCCAGGGCCTATGGCATGGCAGGCTTCACGGTTCGTGAAACCGAGGCCTTCGCGCCGGCCTTCGCCGCGGCCCTGAATTCGCCAAAAGGAGCACTGATCCACATCATCATCGACCCCGAAGCCATCACGCCGACGACCACGCTGAGCAAGATCCGTGAGGCGTCTTTGGCGGCGAAGATGTAGTATGACGTATCGTCATCTTGCCATCTCGTTTGCAACGTTCTTGAATAACCGTCCGTCCCCGGGGCACGGGGTCGATTCGTTCGGGTTGTGGCGTGCGGGGCAAGGTCAGTGCGTGGAGCCGGTATCAGCGCGCGGTGGCGGTCGCCGCGCTATGGCTGATGTGGGCTGGCTTGGCACAGGCCCGCAGCGACGAACTCACCATCCCGGGTCGCTTCAAGCAGGACATCTCCACCTTTTTGTCACCGTCCGAAAGCGCCTATGCAGAAGTCGCATGGAGCTGGACGCCAGATTTCAATTATGAGGCCGATGGCTGGCGTTTTCGCATCAGCTCCGCCGCCGGCCTCTTTCGTGACCGCAATCTGAGCTTCCTGCCGCTTCTCATTCCCACCTATTATTACGAGGTGGCGGCCGGTTATCGTGTGCGCTTTGGCGACTGGACA
The DNA here is from genome assembly GCA_021732205.1 of Hyphomicrobiales bacterium. Classification (GTDB taxonomy): domain Bacteria; phylum Pseudomonadota; class Alphaproteobacteria; order Rhizobiales; family UBA4765; genus Raskinella. The sequence goes on from JAKFVK010000263.1 coordinate 5,743, forward strand.
ACCACCAGCTGGATTGGCCTTCTGGGTGTCGAGGAAGTGGGATTCTCGCTGTTCCAGCGTCTTGGCGTGCGGCTCACTGAACAGATTGTATGGAGCAACAGCGCCGATTATTACACGGCGCTCTTCCTGCGCTATGAAAGCGTGCGCAATGCCTTTTCAGCCGTCGCCAATGTCGGTTTTCTGACGCCTCTGGGATTCAAATTCGGTCCCGAACTCGGATTCAACATCTCCGATGCGGGCACCGGTTATCGCTATGGTCTGGCAATCACCGGTTTCGAGTTTTTCGGCGCCGAGCTTGGCCTGTCGGCTGGTATCGGCCAGCGCGAGCGCGGTCGTCCCGACGCCTATGTGACCGCCTATTTCCATCGCCTGTTCTAAATCACGCAACCCAGGTGTAAAAAAATGTGTATCCAACATCAATTTTATTGATGTCATTCAATAATGGAAAAAGACTCAGCAATTCCCGCTCTAGTCGCAGTTACGCGCACAAAAAATTGAATAAATATAACAAAAAATGCTTCACATCTTGATCCAGAAAACTATCCTCACTATGAAATCGCAAACGATTTGTGGGGCGACAGCAGATGACAGCGTCCTTATTCAGATACGGTGAAGAGGCGTTAAGTTTTATCGATCACCTGAAAAAAGTAACCTCCCGCGAAGCGCTTCTGGGTCAATTCACCACATTTCTCGACGGGTTTGGGTACTCGTCCTGGCTGATCACAGGTATACCGCCGGAAGGGCATGATTTGTCCTCTCGTATCATTCTGAATGGATGGAAGACTGAGTGGTATCGTCTGTATCTCAAAGAGAACTTCATCGATATTGATCCCTGCGCCAAACATGCGCTCCAATCGGTCAATGCATTCCGCTGGTCGGAGGCGCCTTTTCAGTCTGAACGCAAAAAATCGCAACAAAGGGTAATGGATCTGGCGGCATCTTTTGGAATGCGACAGGGAATTTGTGTGCCTGTGCATAGTCTGGATGGGTTTCAGGCGGCTGTCACAGTTGCGGGTTCGCAACCCGATTCATCGTTTAAAGCCCTGTCCTGCCTTGGTCTTGTGGCGATGTTTGTCCATTCGCGAGCCGTCAGTTTCGGAAATATCAAAAAGAAAACGAAGCCCCTGTCTGTTCGGGAACGCGAAGTTTTATCCTGGACGTCGCTGGGTATGAATGCGCAGGAAATAGGAGATAAAATTGGTATATCAGTTGATTGCGTCGAGATGTATGTAAAGCGTGCATCGGTAAAATTAAATACACGCGGGAGAATGCGTACCGTGATTGAAGCATATAAGAATGGAGAAATAAATATTTGCTGATTATTATTGTTAGTAAAAACAATATATTATAAGAAAATGTATAAATACAATTTTAACGCAAGAAATACAAAAATGTAATTTGATAATGGCCAAAAATAACTGTTTTTTATGATCTGATACCATTTTCCGGAACAGTCGCGATGGATCGTTTGTGATCTCCTCCTGCGCACAGGAGAGAGACGATGATCCATGTGGTGACCAAAGCAAATCGTTCGATTTATCAAGCGCAAATGGAAGAACAATTCCGTATCCGCCATGATATCTATGTAAAACAAAGAAAATGGATTGCTCTGGATCGGCCGGACGGCCGGGAGATCGATCAATTTGATAATGATGACGCGACCTATTTGCTGATGCTGGAAGATAACCGCGTCATTGGCGGTTCGCGTTTTGTGCCAACAACAAAACCGCATTTGATGAGCGAGGTATTTGCGTTTTTAGCAAATGTCCGTGGTGTGCCGCGTGGCCATGATATTGTTGAATGGACAAGAATATTTATTATTCCTGAAAAGAGAACAGCGTTCAATTTAAAGAAAATATATGCAGGTGTTTTAGAATACTGCCTTGATGAAGGTTATAATAAAATTACCATTGTAATGGAGACGTGGTGGATTCCAAGATTTCTTGAGCTGGGCTGGGACGTCATTCCATTAGGGGAGCCAATGATGCACGATAATATGGAAATTGTTGCTGTTATGGTAAATATTGAACAAGAAAAATACGAACAATTAAAACATCAAATTAAAATAGATAAAAACATATTAAGATATAATAAAATTAATAATATAAATTATTGAAAGAAGCGGAATTTATGTCATGACAGAAAAATCAAGCGATATATCAATATTTGAAAAAAAATTGTTGAATGATATTGTAAAAATAAGAAAAGAAATAAATGAAAAAGAACTGGTAGTGGTAGAATATTTGCTCGATATGATCATGGTGGAATTGTTGGAAATAAGCAATAAAACAGCTCATAAATGATCAGCCTAGAGCGGAATCCGATCAGGTTGCATCGTAGCCGGCGGCCTTGAAGTAGTTGGCGCATTCGTCTGCGGGGAAGAGATCGATGATCCGTCCGATAGCGTCCCACAGACCGCTGACGGAGCGCTCTG
>JAKFVK010000197.1 GCA_021732205.1 Hyphomicrobiales bacterium
GCTCGGGGCGGGATGGTGCCAGGGCCCTGCCCGTAGGCAGGCGCGTAGGTGAGCAAGTGCCCGCCCTGCCGCCCTCTGCCAAGGTCGGCCGGGATGTCGAGAGTGTAAGGGGTGCTCCACTCCCTGACCTCGACGTCGACCGCTTGTGGCGGAGCGCTGCGGTAGCCATCGGCACTGACGTCGGTGAGCATCGCGCCCGACACAAGCGCAAGCACAACTGGCACAGTCAGGCGTGTCATTTTCAGCCGGTTCATGGATTGCACTCCCTCAACTGCGCCGTGATGGAGCAAAACGGCTCGCCCGACCAAGGTCGCAACCAGATGTCGCAACGATCAGGCCACGCGCTGCCATGACGTTGACAGCCCGTCGCAACTTCGCACAGGTAGCGCCAAACCGCAGGAGCCTTGGCGATGAGTGTGACCGTGACTTCCCTTGATCCAGCCCTCAAAGAGCGGCTCGAAAGCGTCTCGACCGCCACCTTGACGACGATCATGCTTAAAAAGGGCATACGCCGCTCATGGCTGCGCGGGCCCATGCCGCTTTTTGCCGCCAGTCACCGCGCGGTCGGCCGCGCCTTCACGCTGCGCTTTGTGCCCTTGCGTGAGGATCTGGCGACACCGGACTCATGGTCGTCTCCGCGCTCCACGCGGGCGGCGATTGAAGACATGCCGGAAGGTGTGATTGCCGTTGCTGACGCCATGGGTGTTCGCGATGCTGGCATTTTTGGCGATATTCTGGCACTCCGCATGAAAAAGCGCGGCGTGTCAGCCCTCATCACCGATGGTGTCATGCGTGACGCGGCAGGGGTGGAATCATCCCGTCTGCCGGTCTGGGCGACGGGCGTCGCAGCGCCGGCCTCCGTCAGCAGCCTCACCTTTGTCGGCTGGCAGGAGCCGATCGCCTGTGGTGGCGCCGCCATTTTCCCCAATGACGTCATTGTTGCCGACCGTGACGGCGCGGTCGTCATCCCCGCCGCGCTGGTGGAGGCGGTGGCTGACCTCAGCCTCGAGCAGGAGCGCCTGGAGGGCTGGATCATGGGCGAGGTGGAAGCCGGCCATCGTCTGCCCGGACTTTACCCCCCCGATTCAGAGACGAAAGCGCGCTATGAAGCGTGGAAGGCGGCACATCAAGGTTGACGCGTTCGGCGTTATGCCAGACCTCACATCAAAGCGTTTGTGACGGCCGATTCGTCTTCTCGCGACATCACGCACCGCGACCGTCAAGATGACGTAAAGTAAGCCAAAAGATTGGCCAATTGCCTTGAAAACGGGCGGATTATCGTCCCGCGACCGGCAACCCCAACTCATGCGCAAGACGGTTTTGTGACAAACATGTCACAAGGCGGGACGAAGTCGCAAATCAGCGTCGAAACCGCCCGGTTTCGGTTGCTCAGGCAGATTAATTGATCCAATCATCGCATCTTTTATCTGATGGGGTGGGCTCACTCGAGCATCTTTTGCATCGGCAGCGCGCCTCTTCAACCACAGTACTCTCTGCTTTCCTTACTAACTTTTGGGGATGAATTCATGAAAATGGTTAGAAGCCTTCTGCTCGGCTCCGCGGCTCTGGTCGCCGGGTCGTTCTCGGCCCAGGCAGCAGACCTCGCCGCCGCTGAGCCGGTTGAATATGTGAAGATCTGCGACGCCTACGGCGCCGGCTATTTCTTCATTCCCGGCAGCTCAGACACCTGCCTGCGCATCTCGGGCTATGTGCGCTCCTATTTCGCCTATCAGGGCCGCAACCAGAACAACAGCAGCACCCTGATTGATAGCGCGGCGACCTCAACCATCAATCCGGTGATCGTGAATGCCGGTGGTGTTTTAGGTGCCGCTGGTATTGTTGCCAATGTTCCCGGCGTAACGGCCGTGGGCGCGAACACGACCAATAATCTCAATCTGGTGAGTTACGGCAGTTACGGCGCCATCGGTAACGATATCGCGCTGGCGGCAGCTGGCGCTGCTGCTGGCGCGTCTGCTGGCGCTATCCTGACGGGGGCGTCCGCCACCGCCCGCCTGAATGGTCTTGGCGCCAATTACGTGCTGTTCGGCAACGCCGAAACCAGCGATCAATACGTCTCCGGTATCCGCGCACTCCTGCGCTTTGATGCCCGCACCAAGACCGAATGGGGTGTGCTCCGCTCCTTCTTCGAATTCGCGGCGGCCACCAGCAACGCCGCCCGGAACGGCACCGGCGTGCAGGTCCGCTTCGGCTTCGTTCAGTTCGGGCCGATCACCGCCGGTGTGACCGAGTCCTTCTTCAACACGACGGCGACGAACCTCTTCCTCTCTGCGTTCGGTGATCAGGCGCGCCGTGTTCCGACGCTGGCCTACACCGCCTCGCTCGGCAACGGCGTATCGGTTACTTTGGCGGCCGATGATTCGAGCATCGCTTTCGCCGCCCTGCCAATCGGCAGCACATCGACGGGCCTTTTGATCAATGCCGGCAACTGGCAACGTCGCGCCGTTCAATTGCCTGATGCCGTGGGCAACATCCGCATTGCCCAGGAGTGGGGTAATGCGCAGATCAGCGGCGCGGTTGGTCAGTTCCGCTTCGCCAACACCGCCTGTACAGCGACCTTCGCCCTCGGCGCTACCTGTACCTCCAACAAGGTGGGTTGGGCGGTTGCTGCCGGCGTGCAGATCAATCTTCCGGCAATCGCCAAGGGTGATACGTTCCTCGTTCGCGGCAGCTACTCCGAAGGTGCCCTGCACTATCTTGGCAACGTCACCACGCAGAGCTATTTCGGCAATTCCAACGCAAACGGCACGGTCAATACGCGTACCGGCTTTGCAGTTCTGGGTGAGTTCAACCACTTCTTCACGCCAGCGATCCGCTCCTCCATCGTCGGCAGCTACACTCGCCTTGGTCGTAATCCAGGTGGAGCGGCTTTCGGCGCGAGCACGGTCAACCTGCGTGAAGCCTGGCAGATTGCCGGTCAGCTCTTCTGGACGCCGGTTCGCGGCTTCGACGTCGGTGTCGAGTTGTTCTATCAGGATTTGAGCTTCAATGCCTTCGGCGGTGGCGCTCTTGGCAACCGCATCATCGGCAGCGTCAACGACGCTGGCTGGGGTGGCTTCTTCCGCGTCCAGCGCACGTTCTGATCTTAACTGACGATCACCACTCTGATCAGTCCCGGCGGGCAACCGCCGGGACTTTTTATGTCGACAGCGCCGAGGCGTCGCGGTGGCGGCGGAGCATCTGGCGGTCTGTACTCATCACGACATGCACGGCATGAGCGCGTAAGGCAACGCAGACGCTGTTTTTCGAGGTGCGAGGCGTCGTTTGCGGTGGTTTTCCAGCCAACGCAGGCCTGAGGCAAGCCGCTGCTATAAGATAGAATCGATACGTCCATCGCCAGGGTGGCAAGGCCCGCTCCTGCGCGTTTTCTGCCCTCGAACACCCACGTATGCCCATCTGCCTCCGCGCTTTGCGACGCCGTAGAGCGGTTGCAAAACGCGCCTCATTTTTCACAGAAATTTCATCTATCAAGGATTTTTTCCATTTTTTTCAATATATTAATACATAATTAACAACCGACTTTTGCTCATCCTTACGGACAAGAAATCGTTGTTTTCAAGCAACACTGACCGCTCAAGTGACGCGCTGACGTGCCGTTAGGACAAGTAGCGATTGCGTTGGCCGGCGCAATTCATATGGTGGTTTCAGCGACGACCGCATTGGGAAGTCGCTTCCCATGTTTGCTTTGGGAAATCCGTGCTCAAGACACACTCGCTGTGCATTGATCACCGGTACATCAAAGCGGACGTTTTATCAGGGAGTGGGGATAAGCGCCTGCGCGTGTTGAACGCCTGGCTCCGAACCTGTTCCGAAGCTATTTTTGGAGGTCATTCAATGAAGATGGTCAAGAGCCTTCTTCTCGGTACTGCGGCACTGTTCGCTGGGTCCTTTTCGGCCCAGGCAGCGGATCTCGCAGCAGCTGAGCCAGTAGAATATGTGAAGATTTGCGACGCCTACGGCGCCGGCTATTTCTTCATCCCGGGCAGCAGCGACACCTGCCTTCGTATTTCGGGTTATGTGCGCGCCTATTTCGCCTATCAGGGCCGCAACCAGAACCAGAGCTCGACCGGTTTCGGTAACGGCGCTGGCGACATCGTCAACCCGGTGATCGTCAACGCCGGTGGCGTTCTGGGAACTGGGGGCATTGTTGGCAATGCAACCAACAACGCGCTGACCTATGGCAATTACGGCGCCGTCGGTAACGATATCGCGCTGCAGGCAGCTGGCGCTGCTGCTGGCGCGTCTGCTGGCGCTATCGCGACGGGGGCGTTGGCCACCGCCCGCCTGAATGGTCTTGGCGCCAATTACGTGCTGTTCGGCAACGCCGAAACCAGCGACCAGTATGTCTCCGGTATCCGCGCGCTCCTGCGCTTTGATGCCCGCACCAAGACCGAATGGGGCCTGCTCCGCTCGTTCTTCGAATTCGCGGCCGCCTCCAGCAACGCTGCCCGCAACGGCACGCCGCTACAGGTTCGCTACGGTTTCGTGCAGTTCGGCCCGCTGACGGCCGGTATCACGGATTCGTTCTTCAACTTCGAAACGACGAACGCCTTCCTGTCGACTCTCGGCGACCGCTCGCAGCGTCTTCCGGTCCTGGCTTACACCGCCTCGCTCGGCAATGGCGTGTCGGTCACCCTGTCGGCTGAGGAATCGGGCGTCACCGGTGGTATTGGCGGTTCAACCTCCAACCTGGTGAATTCGGGTGCCTGGGTCCGTCGTTCGGTCCAGCTGCCGGACGGTATCGCCAACATTCGCGTTGCCCAGAGCTGGGGTACTGCCCAGATCAGCGGCGCGATTGCCCAGTATCGCTTCGCCAACACGGCCTGTACGGCTCCCTTCGCGTTCGGCGCAACTTGCACGGCCAATCGGGTTGGCTGGGCTGTGAGCGGCGGTGTGCAGATCAACCTGCCGGCGATTGCCAAGGGTGATACGTTCCTCATCCACGGCACCTACGCCGAGGGTGCACTGAGCTACCTTGGCAACGTCAACTCGCAGAGCTATTTCGGCAATGCGAATGGTGTCGGCACCGTGACGGCGCGCACCGGTTGGGCAGCTGTGGGTGAATTCAAACACTTCTTCACCCCGGCGATCCGCGCCTCGATCATCGGAAGCTATACGCGCCTTGGTCGCAATCCTGCCACCAATTTTGGCGCGAACACGGTTAACCTGCGTGAAGCCTGGCAGATTGCCGGTCAGCTGTTCTGGACTCCGGTCCGCGGCTTCGATGTCGGTGTCGAGGTGTTCTATCAGGACGCAAGCTTCAACGCCTTCGGTAACGGCGCCGTTCTCGGCAACCGCGTCATCGGCAGCGTGAACGACAATGGCTGGGGCGGCTTCTTCCGCGTCCAGCGCTCGTTCTGATCTCGCTTTAAGATCACAACTCTGATCAGTCCCGGCGGGCAACCGCCGGGACTTTTCTTTTGGCTCACATCATTGTCATGATGGCCGAATGGATGGCATTGCGCTTGACAGCTCATTCCGTCCTTGATCGTATTTCATGATGGGTGCCGCACGATAAGTGGCGACGAGGGAGAAGCGCTGTGCAGGCATTATTGCGCGTCATTGTCGGCTTGGCCGTTGTCACCGCCGTGGCCGGATTGTCCTTTTTTCGTGATAATGATCGCTTGTCAGCGGATATTGCGATGAGATCGCAGAAGATTGCATCGTCGGCCGGTGATGGATGGGCAAGCACGGCCGTTATTGGCCGTGATGTACGCCTGACCGGTAACGCGCCCAGCGCCGAGGCGCGCGACGCTCTGGTCAAGGCGGTCGATGCACTGCCAGGCGTGCGCCGCATCGACGTCGCCACCGGCATCCTCGCCCGCCAATCGCCTTATGAATGGAAACTCGGGCGGCAGGCGAACGATCTGTCGTTGTCCGGGTCAATCCCCTCAGAAGCGAACCGGTTGGCTTTCTCTAGCCTTTTTTCCACCTATTTCCCAACCCTCAAAGTGGCAGATACAACACGTCTGGCCGCTGGCGCGCCGGATAATCTCGGCGCCATGCAGAACTTCGCCGAGGATGTGATTGCAAATCTTTCTGCGGGCTCTGTCAGTGCCAGTGATAAGGCGCTGACGATCGAAGGTGTTGCCGCATCGCCCGCAGCCTTCGCCGGGCTTCAGGATGTGCTGACGAAATTGCCAGCCGGTGTCACGCTGACGAGCGTCGCGATATCGCCGCCGACTGTCACACCTTATGTGTTTTCTGCCCGCAAGGAGGGCCAGTCTCTCACGCTCGCCGGTCTTGTGCCGTCATTTGCCGCCCGTGACAGCCTGCTGGCTGATATGCGCAACCGTTTCGCTACGATATCCGTGACGCAGGCGTTGCAATTCGCCAGCCCGGCGGCGCTCGACGCCGCGTGGGCTGATAATCGATCCACATTACTCACCCAGTTAATGCGCTTGCGCGATGGCACGTTGTCGATCAGCGATGGGGTGGTGAGCCTGGCTGGCCTCGCACCTGGCGTCTTTGAGCGCGAGCAGATCCTCGCCGCTCTCGCTAAACTCCCGCCGGGATTGTCTCTCGGGCGGGTGGCGCTGACGATTCCCGAAACACCACCGGTCGATAATCTCTTTCCGCCCCCTGCTGATGCTGCGGAACCGGTATTTCCTGCCGTGCCGCCGCCGCAGATCGTAGCGCCGCCGCCACCCGTGCCGCCGCCACTACCCGTGCTGCCGGCGCCGCCGGTTGCGATTGCGCCGCCGCCGCTTCCCGTCGTGGTGCCATTGGCGTGGGAGGCGGTACGCACGCCCGGCCAGCTTGTCATCACCGGTATCGCCACACCTGCTCTCAAGCAGGCGGCCGGCCGGCTATTTGGCAGCGGAACGATCGTCGATGAAACCACGACGGGTGGCGATATACCGGCATTGATGGCTGACAAAATTGAAAAGGGCCTGGATTTTCTGGCCCGCCTCGAACATGGCAGGCTGACGCTGAATGCCTCTGGCATAAGCCTGAGCGGCCACGCGCCTTCGCCTGCCATCCGCGATGAAATCATGGCGGGCATTGCGGCTCTCGCTAGCGACGCCCTTAAGATAACCGCGATGCTGACCGCGCCTCAGCCGGCTCCCCCGCCACCGCCGCATCGCTGCCAAAGCGATCTTGATGCGACCATTCGCTCAGGCGTCATCAATTTCGCAACCGGCATTGCTGATCTGTCGCGCTCATCGGAAGCGCGCCTCAAGGCAGTTGCTGACAGCCTGATGCGCTGCACCGAGGCCAGGCTGGAGATTTCCGGCCATACCGATAATCAGGGCGATCCTGATGAAAACCGGGAATTGAGCGAGGCGCGGGCGCTGGCGGTCGTCGAATGGCTGATTGATGCCGGCATTGCGCCTGAGCGGCTGACCGCAGCCGGCTTCGGCGATACCCGACCGATTGCACCCAACGATACGGCTGACGGTCGGGCACAGAACCGGCGCATCGAGTTCCGGCTCTACTGAAAAACTGGCGTCCGGCCAATTGAGGTAAGGGCAAGTGAGGTAAGCGATGGTCTATCTGTTTGGTCAGTTATGGCTCTATGTGGTGCTTGCTCTGGTTTTGGGCATGGCATTTGGCTGGTGGGCCGCCCTCTCATCGCGCGAATTGCATCGTTCCGTGATCGGGACAGGCACAGCAATCCTCATCGCTGGTGGTTTGGTGGCCTATGCGCAGGTGATGCGCGGCAAGGCCGGCCTGTGGTGGGACATCTGGATGCTGCTGGTCCTGGCCTATATTGTCGGCTGCCTCATTGCCTGGCTGCTGGGCATGGTGCTCGGGACATCCGCCACTGCCGCTGCGCCACTCGCCGCGCCCATGCCCATGCCAGCCGCAAAGCCGATGGCAGCTCCGGTGATGGCTGCCACGCCGGAAATGGCGACAACGCCCGGCCCTGTCGGCATTGCTACCGGGATGGCTGCGAAACCCGCGCCCGCTGCCAGCATGCCGCCGCCATCAGGCGCCACGCCGTTTCCAACCGCACCTGTGTTGTTTTCCAACCCCGGCACAGAGATGGCGGGCGAAAAGGGGCAAGGGAAAGCGACGACTGCAGTCGCGCCACCAGCCTCCCCGACGCCAGCGGCCATGGCGCCCACGCCAGCACCAGCCGCGATCATGAAGCCGCCGCCGGCGCCGGACAGCGCTGATGCTGGCGATGAGTTCGATGATACCG
>JAKFVK010000060.1 GCA_021732205.1 Hyphomicrobiales bacterium
ATCTTACTCTCACACTCGTGTGACCATAAACACCAGCGCAGAATAAAGGCCGCGAGTTAAATAATTCCCACATAACTCCTTAAAAAACCTGCAATTTTGAGCGATTTATAACCCAAGTCTTAAATTGTGGACATTCCGTCTGACCCGAACTGATACGCTTCAGCCGCGATCAGCCGCCCGGCGTGCTGACGGAGGTGACATCAGACAATTTGACCTTGGCGCCGTTGACGGTGAGGATCGCCTCGCCGTTTGAGAGATCAACTGCGGTCACCCGGCCGCTCGAGCGCGTGGAGACGGTTTGCTGCGTGCCGTCGGAGGAGCGGGCGGTGATGGCGATCTTATAACTGCCATTGACCTGCGCCACGCCGGTATCATCGCGCCCGTTCCATTGATAATTGGTGCTGCCCGCCTGCAGGGCGCGCTGTTCGGTGCGCACGACCTGGCCGGTGGCGTTGGTGATGGTGATGGTGGCGTTGACATTGCTGGTCGCATTCAGCGTCCAATTCGCCTGACCATTGCTCAATTGCGCGCTATCGCCGTTTGCCACGATGTTATTGCCGAGAAAGCCCAGAGCCGAGGTGAGCGAGCCGCCTGACTGATTGTTCACCAGCCTTTGCAGGAGATCATTGGTTTTCAGCTGCTGTTCGACGCCGGTATATTGCGTGATCTGCTGCGTGAACTGTTCGGTGTTCAGCGGATCGAGCGGGTTCTGGTTTCGCAGCTGTGTCGTCAGCAGCGTCAGGAACGTGTCGAAATTGCCGTTCAGCCGCGTCTTGGCGTCCGTGGAAGCTGCAGGATTTGCTGCGGCGTTCGCCTGGGCTGTCGCCTGGTTGCGCAGAGCAAGCGACAGACCGGTCTGGCCGGCAGCGGTATTCGTTGGTGAAACGGCCATGGAATGTCTCCTTACAGACGAACGTCGATGCCCTGCCGCGACGGCGCGACATAGGCGGCTTGAACGGTTGAAGCTGCATTGGCGATGCCGCTGATCCCATCGATTGCAAGAATGCTGCGGCGCGTGCGCCTGCCATCGCCGCCTTGCTGGCGATAGGGCTGGTTCTGGTCCTGCAGGGAAAACTGCAGAGAACCGGAATCGGCCTTAAGGCCGGATTGATTGAGCAAGCGCTCCAGATTGGGCGCATCGCGGCGCAGCTGATCAAGCGTCGATGCGCGCTCGACCACAAGGTGGGTATTCACCTGGCCGCTATCGTCAATGTCGATGCGCACATCGATGCGTCCAAGCTCAGGAGGGTCGAGGCGGACGGCGATTTCCTTGATGCCCGCCCGTGCGGTCGTGGCGATCTCGACACCCAGGCGATCGAGCGGGACGTTGTCACGAATGATTTGTGTTGTCTCAGCCGGGGCCAGGCTTGGCGCGGCATTGGGTTGAAGGGTCGAAGCCGCGCCCTGGACAACGGGCGTCGTTGTTGGCTGCGGCGCGCCCGAGGATGTCTGCGTGTCGGATAACGCGATGGTCGGGGCAGCGATCTGTGCGTCTGATTTAGGCTCCACGGGTGTGGCCGCTTGATTTCCCGGCGCAACAGCCGCCGGCGATCGCCCTGCATCGCCATTAGTCAGGCCAAGCGAGGGCAGCAATTGCGGCGCAGGCACGTTGCCGGGGATTTTGTCGGAAGAGGCGGCTGGTTTTTTCTCTGGTGCTGGCTTCGCCGCGTCGGCGTCGGTTTCGGGGATAATGACAGCGACGTCCTCGGGTTTCGTGATCCTCGAGAGCGGCACGGTGGCCGACAGCGCGGCGGTTGCCTTTGCCGTGTTTTGATCGACAGCGCCTGCTCCGGCACCGGCTTCGCTGTTTGCCGGCTGGTCTGGCGTCGCTGTAGCCTGAGTGGCGAGCGCCGTAGCAGCCGCTGCTGCCGCCTGGCTCGTCACTGTGCTGTCGGCGGCAATCGATGCGGCGGGCGCGGGCGCGGGCGCGATATCGCCCGGCACGGTCGCATCGGGGAGTGCCGTTTGATCTGCGCCAAGTGCCGCACCAGCGTTTGCGGCGTCAATTTCTGGCGTTGGCGCATCGCTGGGTACATCCTCTGCCGTGGCATCAGCGCTGTCCGTCGTTGCCGCAACGTCCCGATCGCTGGAGGGCGTCGCGGTCTGGCGGTTTGTGTCCTCGCTGCGCTCCGCAGTGTTGTCTGAGATGGGGCGCGGTGGCGGCGCCGAGCGATCGTCAACTGCACGCTGCGGGATGTCGGTTGAGTTGCCGTCCGATGTAACAGCGCGTGGATCGACCTTCACTTTGTCGCGGGCGCGCAATTGCTCCTCGTTACTGGCATTGCCGGCGCGATCCTGTGGCGCAAGAGTGCCAGGACGGGCTTGAATGCGAGGCAAGGCCGATTGCACCAGACTTGTTTCGAAACTGTCGGTTGCTTTCACCGGGCGGGACACCGACGGCCTGCCGGCGCCACGTGTTCCCGTATTCGAAGGTGTAAGCTGCAGGGGATCGAATGTCGCCATGGTCGATATCTCGCTCGTGAAGTCGCCCGCAGATGGATTGCGGCGCGGTTTTCGCCGGCAGGCCATCACTTTGATTATTGTTCGGCTTGCAACATCCGTGCCGAGCGCTCAGATAAAAAGAGTTTATAATTATCAGATAGATGATCTGATATAACGGGTTGTGACGACGGCTTGGGGACTGTATAAATTGCCTATCGGCATATTCTGCCCGGTAGCGGCAAGTTGCACTCCATGCCTCCAGGCTGTAGGCCTTCGGCGATGATACCTGTCATAACAAGTGCCATTGCTGCGAGAGATCGCTGTTCGCCTGCCTGATTGATCTATCCTGTTACTCCGATGCAGCTGCTGATCCCATGATGAACTCGCTTGATCTTCCCAAAAAGCCCAGCGCCACACGCGTTGTCGTGGCGATGTCGGGCGGGGTTGATTCAAGTGTTGCTGCGGCGATGCTGAAGAGCGAGGGATACGATGTGGTCGGCGTCACCATGCAGCTCTACGATCATGGCGCGGCCACTCATCGCAAGGGCGCTTGTTGCGCCGGGCAGGACATTGTTGATGCGCGCCGCGTCGCCGAGCGGCTGAATATCCCCCATTATGTTCTTGATTATGAATCCCGCTTCCGTGACACGGTGATCGCTGATTTTGCCGATGCCTATGTGGCGGGAGAAACACCTGTCCCCTGCATCTCATGCAATCAGCGGGTCAAATTCCAGGATTTGCTCTCAACCTCGCGCGATCTTGAGGCTGATGTGCTGGTCACAGGCCATTATATCGCCTCAGCTGCGCTTAATGGACGTCGTGCACTCTACCGGCCGCTCGATACGGCCCGCGACCAGAGCTACTTCCTGTTTGCAACCACGCAAGCGCAGCTGGATCGGCTGCGCTTTCCGCTCGGCGGGCTGACCAAGAGCCAGACCCGCGAGATTGCGCGCGCGCATAATCTGGTGGTGGCTTCGAAGCCAGACAGCCAGGATATCTGCTTCGTACCGTCTGGCCATTATGCCGAAGTGATCGAGCGGCTGCGTCCGGGCGCGGCTGAACCCGGTGATATCGTCCATGTCGATGGCCGCACGCTTGGCCACCATCGTGGCATCATTCACTATACCATCGGTCAGCGGCGCGGTCTGGGCGTTGCCGCCGGCGAACCGCTTTATGTGGTGCGGATCGATGCCGCCGAGCGACGCGTGATCGTCGGGCCGCGTGAGGAGCTGGCGACGCGGCGGATCGTTCTGCGCGATGTCAACTGGATCGGTGATGGCACGCTGGCTGACATTGGCAGCGATGGCATTGAGGTTTTTGTCCGCGTGCGCTCGACACGCCCGCCCCGCCCGGCGCAATTCATGATCGACAAGGGCGAGGCCGTCGTCATGCTGGCAACCAGCGAGGAGGGCGTATCGCCGGGTCAGGCTTGCGTGCTCTACGACGCGCAGGCGGGTCAGGCGCGGGTGCTGGGCGGCGGCTTTATTGCCGCGACGCCGGACGCCTTGCAAGGCTGGCGTCAGGCTGGCGCCATGGGTATACCAGCGTCAGCATAACCACAGGACATCATTTTGGCTGTTCATTACGATCTTGACGGGCAGAAGCGTGCCTATGCCCGCTGGGCCGGCTTTTACGACAAGGTCTATCTGCGACTGCTGTCGGACGCGCAGCGTCAACTGGCGCAAAAGGCGGCATCGGCTGGCCCGCAAATCCTTGAAATCGGTGTCGGGACGGGGCTTGTCCTTCGTTATTATCCGCAGACGACCAGTGTCATCGGCGTTGATCTGTCGGAGGCCATGCTGGCGCGTGCTCACGACAAGATCGCGCAGGATGGTCTGGCACAGGTTGGCGGGGTGGCGGCCATGGATGCCTGCCGGCTCGGTTTTGCCGATGGAAAATTCGACGCCGTTGCCTTTCCCTTCGTCATCACCCTCGTACCTGATCCGGAGGGCGCGCTTGACGAGGCGATGCGGGTACTGAGGCCTGGCGGGCTTATCGTCATTGCCTCCAAGCTTGGCGATGACCGCGGGATCATCCCCACCATCGAGGAATGGGTTGCTCCGCTCGCCAAGCTGGTCGGCTGGTCGTCGGCCTTTCGTCTGTCACGCATTGCCCGCTGGGCTGAGCGACGTGGTGACGTGGTGCTGACAGAAGTGCAACCGGCCTTTCCAGCTGGCTTTTTCCGGCTGGCCATCCTGCGCAAATCGGCTGACTGAGAAGCGCCTCAGATACCCATGCCGTAGAAAAATTCGCCGGCAGCGGCCGCAGCCGGCGGCGCGGTCTTGCGGCGGCGATTGGTGACCATGCGCTCATGCAGATGGGTGATGGTGCGCGATCCGGTCGAGGTGAAGAGGAAAGGCAGCAGGCCGTGGAGCAGGCAGGCGATACCGGCTGTAATCATGCGGGTGCCGAAATAGGTCGCCTGACCCATGTGCTCGACATAGCTCTCGCCGACGCTTTCGGGATGGTCGGTGAACGAAATCCGGATCATCGGGTGCCCTCCATGTGTGATGCCTCGTGTGGCGCGTTCATCATGACCATTATGCCGCAAGGCGTGTGCAAATTGTTTGTGAATTTGATACACGGATTGCGAAAAATTAGAATTATTTTGCTTGTTATGACTATCTCTGCAAAAATAATGCATGGATGACATTGATCTTAGAATTCTCAATTGCCTTCAGAGTGATGCCTCCTTATCGGTCGAGATGATCGCCGAGCAGGTGGGGCTGACGCCGTCGCCGTGCTGGCGGCGCATCCAGCGGCTCGAGGACAAGGGCATTATCGCGGCGCGGGTGGCGCTGCTTGATCCGCGCCATCTCAATGTCGGCGTGACGGTATTCGTATCAGTGCGCACCAACCAGCACAGCCATGACTGGGCGCGCCGCTTTCTGGCGGCCGTGCGCGATATTCCCGAAGTCGTCGAATTTTATCGGATGAGCGGCGAGACAGATTATCTTCTGCGTGTCGTTGTCCCCGATATTGCGGCCTATGACGCGGTTTATCAGCGTCTCATCGCATCAATCGAGCTGTCGGATGTCACCTCGAACTTCGCCATGGAACGCCTCAAATATACGACGGCGCTGCCATTGCGTTATGCGGCGAGGAAGGGGGCGTGACGTGTCGAAGAGAGGCGCTGGCGCGAGGGCGGCGGCGATTGCCACAGGCGGCGAATAATGCCACACGCGGGGTGAATGAACATTGGCCAGCAGCGTCTGGATTGCCTAGTCCATGAGCATAACGACCTTCAGTGGCGAGGCAGACAAGCGCAAGCCGGCGGTGGCTGTTCTGGTGCCGTGTTACAACGAAGCTCTCACCATCGCCGAGGTGATTTCCAGCTTTCGTGACGCGCTGCCCGATGCTGCCATCTACGTCTACGACAATAACTCGAGCGACGGCACGGCCATGATTGCGCGCCAGGCCGGCGCCATCGT
Organism: Hyphomicrobiales bacterium; assembly: GCA_021732205.1. Lineage (GTDB taxonomy): Bacteria > Pseudomonadota > Alphaproteobacteria > Rhizobiales > UBA4765 > Raskinella. The sequence continues at coordinate 5,874 of JAKFVK010000060.1, forward strand.
GCGCACCGAGCGGCGGCAAGGCAAAGGCAGCGTCGTGCGCCGCATGTTCAGCGATATCGAGGCGGATGTCTACGTGATGGTGGATGGCGATGCGACCTATGACGCAAGCGCCGCGCCGCGCCTCGTCGATGAGCTGATCGCCGGGCCAAACGACATGGTCAATGTGGCGCGCGCGGCGGAGCAGGCAGGGGCTTATCGTTCCGGCCATGCCTGGGGTAATCGCATGCTGACCGCGCTCGTCCAGTATATTTTTGGCAATGCAACGAGCGATATGCTGTCAGGCTACAAGGCTTTTTCGCGGCGCTATGTGAAATCATTTCCCTCCGGATCGCGCGGTTTTGAAATCGAGACGGAACTCGTTGTTCATGCGCTTGAACTCAATATGCCGATTTCCGAACTCGTTGCTCCTTACAAGGAGCGGCCGGTTGGATCGCAGAGCAAGCTTCGCACCTATCGCGACGGGCTGCGCATTCTCTTTCTCATCGGCTATCTGGTGAAGGAGGAGCGCCCCATGGTGTTTTTCTCGTTTGTGGCGGCAGTACTCGCAGCGTTGGCGCTGGTGCTCGGAACAAGCGTCACGCTGGAATATTTGGCCACCGGGCTTGTGCCGCGCCTGCCCACAGCCGTTTTGGCTGTCGGCCTCATGCTGTCATCGCTGCTGGCAGTTTCCTGCGGATTTATTCTTGATACCGTCACACGCGGCCGGCGCGAGGCAAAGCTTCTGGCCTATCTGCGCTACCCGGCGGCGCGATGACCCGGCGCACCCTGTCCGGCACCCGCCCGCAATGAGTGGTAGCGGGCTGCCGGTATTCACCCGTTTCAGGCGTTTTCTCGGGGTGGGCGCGATCGGCTTTGCGGTTGATGCTCTGGTGTTTTTTGCCTCCTTGAACGGGCTTGGCCTGCCTCCGGTGAAGGGGCGTATCATCGCTTCGGCGATTGCCATTATCGTCACTTGGTTTCTCAACCGGCGCTACACATTTGGTGACCGGCCAGCGCGGCATCAGCTGGTGGCGTTCCTGCGCTATGGCGCTGCGAGCCTGTCAGGTGCGGCGGCCAACCTGGCAGTTCTTGCCGTTTTGTCGATCCATGATGAAGCCTATGGGCATGTTCCGTCCTATCTGGCCGGAACAGCCGCCGGACTCGTCGTGAACTTTCTGCTCTATGACCGGGTGGTGTTCGCCAAAGGGCGCAAGCCGTCCTGAAGGCACAGGGTGTGTCACAAAGCTGTCGTGGTTCCGTGGCTCTTTGCGCCATCACATCGGCTTGATGCGATTTCAGCGCGGCTCCTTTCAAATCTGCACAGCCTTGCTATGACAGGCAGCTGAGATGACGTGGTGCCGATTGACCGCGTTTGGCCAGCGCGTCGCCGGCATGGCCTCATGCTTGCGTTGAGGCGATATCTCCGGACAACATGATGGTGGGACAATGCGTATTGCGATGGTGGGATCGGGCTATGTCGGTCTGGTATCGGGAGCGTGCTTCGCCGATTTCGGCCATCAGGTTGTTTGCGTCGATAATGACGCGGACAAGATCGCCGCGCTTGTTCAAGGCAAGGTGCCGATCTTCGAGCCTGGCCTTGATGCCTTGCTGCAGATCAATTTGCGCGCTGGCCGACTGACTTTCACCACATCGCTTGCCGACGCGGCGCGCGAGGCCGACGCCATCTTTATCGCCGTTGGCACGCCGACCAGGCGTGGCGATGGCCATGCCGATCTCAGCTATGTCTACATGGCGGCCGAAGAGATCGCTGATGTCGCCCGCGACGGGACGGTGATCGTCACCAAATCGACAGTGCCGGTGGGGACAGGTGATGAGGTTGAGCGCATCCTCAAAGCCCGACGCCCTGAGGCGCATCTGCCGGTTGTCTCCAATCCGGAATTCCTGCGCGAGGGGGCGGCGATCGAGGATTTCAAGCGGCCTGACCGCATCGTTGTCGGCACCGACGATGACGACGCGCGCCGGGTGATGAGCGAAATCTACCGTCCGCTTTATCTCAATCAGGCGCCGCTGCTTTTTGTCAGCCGGCGAACCTCCGAGCTCATCAAATATGCGGCCAATGCGTTTCTGGCGATGAAAATCACCTTCATCAATGAAATCGCCGATTTGTGCG
>JAKFVK010000025.1 GCA_021732205.1 Hyphomicrobiales bacterium
AGAAGGAAGGCCCAAGCGAGCATGTGGCAACCATGATGGAAAAGCTCCCGGGCGCTGACGACCTCATCGCCAAGGCGCCAAGCGGCGGCATGTTTGGCGCCATGGGCGGGATCATGGGCCTTGGCAGTCAATTGATGTCGTCCGGCCTCTCCATGGGCCAGGTCCAGACTGTCGGGCGGACCTTGTTTGCATCTGCCCGCGAGCAGGTAGGCGAAGAGACAATGGGCCAGATTGTCGCGTCAATCCCCGGCCTGTCGCAATTCGTCTGAGACATGATGGGGTCGGGACCGGCGATGACAGGTCATCCTTTCGGTGCCGCGCCGCGCTTTCCCGCCATTGACGATGAGCAGTGGCGGGAGGCTGCCATCGCCAGCCTCAAGGGCGGGCGGTTTGAGGAGCGTCTCGTCTCGCATACCTATGACGACATCGACATCGCGCCTCTTTATACCGCGCGCACAGCCGCGTCCGCTGTCAACTCTGCCGGACCGGCGGGTGGGGCGCCCTTCATTCGCGGCTGGCAAGCCACGCCGCGCCCCTGGCGGCTGGCGCAGCGGGTCGATCTCAACGATCCGACAGCGGCAAATGCGCAAGCGCTGGATGATCTTGAAGGCGGGGCCAATGCCCTTATTATCGCAACCGGCATCAACGGCGTTGCCATCAGCAATGCCGCCGACGTCGAGACATTGCTTACCGGTGCCCGGCTCGATTTGATCAGCGTGACGCTTGAGGCCGAACACCCTCAGACGGTTGATCTCTTCGTCGACCTGATGCGGCGGCGCGGACATGCGCTACCCTCGTTGGATTTTTGTCCAGGCTTCAGCCCTCTTGCCGCGATGGCGCGCGGGCAGGACATCGGCGATGAGGCTGCTTTCGCCGCAAGGCTCGCCGCTCTGCATCAGAATTATCAGGCGATGGGCCACCTTGGCCCGCTTTTTCTCCTTGACGGGCGCGTAGTAGCCGACGCGCTGGGAAGTGAAGGCCAGGAAATCGCCGGCATCCTGGCGCAGGCTGTCGACATGTTCCGTGCCGGCGAAAAAGCCGGGCTCGATCAACAAGAAGTCGTGGCAAGGCTGGCTGCAAAGATAACGGTTGATGCTGATCAGTTCCTGTCGATTGCCAAATTGCGGGCGCTCAGGCTGGTATGGACGCGCCTTATGGACGCCATGGGGATTGACGTCGCGCCGCTCGACGTTCGCGCTGAAACCTCATGGCGCATGCTGAGCGGGCGCGATCCTTGGGTGAATGTGCTGCGCGCAACGATTGCCTGTTTTGCCGGCGCGGTCGGCGGGGCGAGTGAAATCACGCTCCATCCCTTCACCTCAGCTCTCGGTCGCCCCGATGGGCTGGCGCGGCGCATCGCCCGCAACACACAAGCGATCCTCGCAGAAGAAAGCAGTCTTGACCGCGTGGCCGATCCGGCAGGCGGCTCCTATTACGTCGAAAGCCTGACCCAGGCGCTGGCCGGCAAGGCGTGGACGATTTTCCAGGGCATCGAGAAGGCCGGCGGGTTTGCGACGTCCCTGCGCTCAGGCTGGCTGCAGCAGCAGGTGGGGCTGGTGCGCGAGAAGCGACTGCAGGCGCTTGCGACGCGGCGCGACAAGATCACCGGCGTGTCCGAATTTCCTGACATTCACGAGGCTCCGGTTCCGGTAGCTGCGCCATGGCCGCAGGGTGTGGCGGCCGGCGGCGGGATCACACCAATCCCGCGCCTGCGGCTAGCGCAGGCTTTCGAAAATTTGCGCCTCAACGCTGAAGCGATGCAGCCGCGACCTGTCATGTTCCTCGCCACGCTGGGAACGCCTGCGGAGACGATCACCCGGGCAGGCTTTGCGAAGAATTTCTTTGAAGCCGGTGGTATCGGCTCTCCCGGCAATGAGGGATTTGCCGATATCGCCGCGCTCACAACAGCCTTTGCCAAAAGCGGCGCGGCGCTTGCGTGCCTGTGCTCAAGCGATGAGGTCTACGACAAGCAGGGGGCTGCAGCCGCCCAAGCACTGAAAGCGGCAGGAGCGCGCCTGGTGTTGCTTGCGGGCAATCCACGCGAGAAGCGCGAGGAACTGACCGCAGCCGGCATTGACAGCTTCATTTATGCTGGCATGGATATTGTTGCGGCGCTGACTGACCTGCAACGACAAATTGGTCTATAATGGCGCGGTGAGGGTGTCATGAGCCGCATTCCCGATTTCACCACTATTCCTTTCGCAGTGCCGCCGGCAGGCAGTCCGCGAGCAGGGGATGCGCCTGCCTTCGAGACCCCGGAAGGGATAGCCGTCAAGCCAATCTATGATGCAGAGGACCTTGCGGGGATCACCACGCTTGGCGGCATGCCGGGGTTTACGCCCTATCTGCGCGGCCCCTACCCCACCATGTATGTCGCGTCGCCCTGGACGATCCGCCAATATGCCGGCTTCTCGACGGCTGAGGATTCAAACGCCTTCTACCGGCGCAATCTTGCGGCGGGACAGAAGGGGCTATCGGTTGCCTTCGATCTTGCCACCCATCGCGGCTATGACAGCGATCATCCGCGCGTGCCAGGCGATGTCGGCATGGCGGGCGTGGCGATTGATTCCATCTACGACATGCGCACGCTTTTTGCCGGCATTCCGCTTGGTGACATTTCCGTATCGATGACGATGAACGGCGCCGTGCTGCCGGTGCTCGCGCTCTATGTGATCGCAGCCGAAGAACAGGGCGTCCCGCAGGCCAAGCTCTCGGGCACGATCCAGAACGATATTCTCAAGGAGTTCATGGTCCGCAATACCTATATCTATCCGCCCGCACCATCGATGCGCATCATCTCCGACATCTTCGCGCATACCTCGCGCGAAATGCCGAAATTCAACTCGATTTCGATTTCCGGCTATCACATGCAGGAAGCCGGCGCGACGGCTGACCTCGAGCTCGCCTATACGCTGGCTGACGGGCTTGAATATGCGCGTGCCGGCATGGCCGCCGGTCTCGACATCAATGCCTTCGCACCGCGTCTGTCGTTTTTCTGGGCGATCGGCATGAATTTTTTCATGGAAGTGGCGAAGCTGCGCGCTGCGCGCCTGTTGTGGGCACGCCTCATGCAGCCGCTTGGTGCCAATGAGCGCGGGCAGGCGTTGCGCGCCCATTCGCAGACCTCCGGCTGGTCGCTCACCGCGCAGGATGTCTATAACAACATTGTCCGCACGCAGATCGAGGCGATGGCGGCAACGCAAGGCCACACGCAATCGCTGCACACCAATGCGCTTGACGAGGCGCTGGCGCTGCCCACTGATTTCTCCGCCCGCATCGCCCGCAACACGCAGATCTTCCTGCAGCAGGAAAGCGGCACGACGCGGCCAGCCGACCCATGGGGTGGCAGCTTCTATGTCGAACGCCTGACGCACGATCTGGCGGCGCGGGCATGGAGCCATATGGAGGAGGTGGAGCGTCTGGGCGGCATGGCGAAGGCAATCGCCGCCGGCGTGCCCAAACTCAAGATCGAGGAAGCGGCAGCGAAAACGCAGGCGCGCATCGATTCAGGACGCCAGACCGTGGTCGGCGTCAACAAATACCGGCCCGAGCGCGACGAGATGATCGAAGTGCGCAGCGTTGACAATGCCGTGGTCCGCACCCTGCAGATCGACAAGCTGAAACGGCTCAGAGCTGAGCGCGATGAAACATCCGTCGCCAGCACTCTGGGCGCCCTTGAAAATGGCGCGCGCGGCAATGGTAATCTGCTCGCGCTAGCGATCGAGGCTGCACGCGCCAAGGCAACGGTCGGCGAAATCTCGGATGCGCTCGAGCGCGTGTTCGGGCGCCACCGCGCCGAGATCAAATCGATCCAGGGCGTTTATGCGCGGGAGGTCGGCATGGGCAATCACAAGATCGACATGGCGCGACAGGCGGTCGAGGCCTTCGCCAAGGCCGATGGCCGGCGCCCGCGTATTCTCATCGCCAAGATGGGGCAGGACGGCCATGACCGCGGGCAGAAGGTGATTGCCACCGCCTTCGCTGATCTCGGCTTCGATGTCGATATCGGACCACTTTTTCAGACGCCGCAGGAAGTGGCACGCCAGGCAGTCGAAAACGACGTTCACGTGGTGGGAGTGTCTTCGCTTGCCGCCGGCCATCTGACGCTGGTGCCGGCCTTGCGCGAGGCGCTTGCCAGCGAAGGGCGTGCCGACATCATGATCGCAGTTGGCGGCGTCATCCCGCCGCAGGATTACCAGATGTTGCTCGACGCAGGCGCTGCCGCCATCTTCCCGCCCGGCACAGTAATCGCCGAAGCAGCCCATGCTCTCCTCGGCAAGCTTTCAACACATCTCGGCTATGGCGGCCGGGCGGCGGCGGAATGAGTCTCCTGACGTTCCAGGTGCTTCTCAGCATCGCCGGTTTGGAATTATCTCGAGTGCGTCTCTACCGGCATCAGGAACGAACAGCAAATACCTATAAGCTCTGGCGTGACCATCCCATTGATTTTGAAACCTATCAAAGTCATCAAAATCGACGTCGACGAATTGACGCCGGTGTTTATCTTGCCAGCTTCGTCGTCACTCCATCGGCCGAAACTCTTTTCGTCGGGCTATATCTGTCCCACGGATGGCGTCCGACAAGATCGGGCGATCGCTTCTCCGCGCCAACAGGTTGGATTGGCGAGCATACGGAAGACAACGTCATTCACCAATTGGAACCCCAACAAATACTGTCGGAATTCTCAGGCAGGCTAGTGATCGATTGGGGTCTTGGAACGCGCGCGGTGCTTCAACACGCCGGGCGAAAAATAAAACCTGTTATCGAAATTCGTCGCCAATTTAAGGAGCCGGGATTTCCTGGCTTTGGCGGTCTATCGTTGAAATTCGCCGATTTGGAAAATCTATATCCAACCTGGGTATCAATCCTCAATTCGACACGCGGCATTTATCTCCTGATCTGCAATAGAACCGGAGCCCAATATGTTGGCTCAGCGACAGGTGACAACGGATTCTGGGGTCGCTGGCAGCAATATGCGAAGGATGGTCGCGGGGGTAATGTTTTGATGAAACAGGCCGGGCATATGGATTTCTCAATATCTGTTCTTGAAACCGCGCGTTCTGTTGATAGCCAAGAAGATATTTTATCCAGGGAGATTCTTTGGAAAAACAAACTCGGAACACGTGCAAAAAGTGATAGCATCGAATTTAGACTGAATAGAAATTGATCTTACATGAGCGCGTTCACCGTCATCTATTGTAGTGACAAATGATGGTTGATATCTCTGTTCTCACGTCGAATTTGATTGCAGGCGACCGCGCGACGTTGGCACGCGCCATCACACTCATTGAATCGCGCCGCGCCGATCATCAGCGGGATGCGCAGGCGCTGCTGAAGGCGGTGCTGCCGCTGGCCGGAAGAGCGATCCGGCTTGGCATCACGGGGGTGCCGGGCGCTGGCAAATCGACGCTCATTGATGCGCTTGGCATCATGCTGACGGGGCGCGGCCACAGAGTGGCGGTGTTGGCGGTTGACCCCAGTTCGACCGTGAGCGGCGGCTCGATCCTCGGCGACAAGACGCGCATGGCGCGGCTGGCGGTCGAGGCCAATGCCTTCATCCGCCCTTCCCCTTCAGCCGGCACGCTGGGCGGGGTGGCGGCGAAAACCCGCGAAGCGATGTTGCTCACCGAGGCGGCTGGCTATGATGTCATCATCGTCGAGACAGTGGGGGTGGGGCAATCGGAAGTGGCCGTTGCCGGCATGGTCGATTTTTTTCTGGTGCTGATGGCGCCGGGCACCGGGGATGATCTGCAGGGGATCAAGAAGGGCATTCTGGAACTCGCCGACATGGTGGCGGTCAACAAGGCGGACGGCGATAACGCGCCGCGCGCCCGCCAGGCGGCAAGCGATTATCTGGCAGCGCTTGCGGTGATGATGCCGGCGGAACCTGACTGGCCGATCCCGGTCAAGCTGGTGTCGGGCCTCACCGGCGGCGGGCTTGACGAGGTATGGGACAGCATTGGCCGCCATCGCACATTGTTCGCGGCGGATGGACGGCTCGTGCAACGCCGTGCCCGCCAGAATGTGGCGTGGATGTGGAATCTGTTCGAGGCGCGGCTACTTGCGGAAGCGAAATCCCGCCCGCTCCTCAGGGCAAGGATGGCAGAGCTTGAAGAAGCGGTGCGCTCAGGCCGGACAACGGTGGGGCTGGCGGTCGACGAGATGTTTGCACTGCTGAAACAGGTTTAACGGCACACGATTTGCGTCGGCATGGTCAAGGAGACCTTCCCCATGCTGAAACGTCGCCATTTTCTCGGATTTGCACTGGGCGGCGGCGCTACTGCCGCCTTGTCGCGTCCCGCTTTCGCACAATCGCCCTCTTCCGGGACAGCGAACGGCAATGCTTACGGCCTTGTAGCGAACGTCGCACACGACCAGAGCGAGGCGCTGCAACACGCCATCAACGACAGCACCAGACGCGGGCAGGCGCTGCACTTGCCGGCAGGGCGCTATCTCGCGAGCGGCCTTGTTCTCCCGCCGGGTGCGACGCTGATCGGCACGCCTGGCCTGACGCTGCTGGTGCAGTCGGGGTCCCGGCCGATCCTCAGAGCCGAGGGGACAAAGCGCCTGCGCGTCAGCGATCTCGTTCTCGATGGTGCAGGGCGGACGATTGGCGGCACACGCGGCGCACTCCTCACGATCAGGGGTTGTGAAGCGATCAGCGTGCGCAATATTGAATTCACCCATACGCCGGGGTGCGGCCTCGTTCTTGAAGGATGCGGCGGCGCGGTTGAGGGCTCGACCTTCAAGCAGATCGGCGATGCCGGCCTGTTCGCGCTCGATTCGCGCGGTCTGAGGATCGATGGCAATGCCTTCTCTGATATCGGCAACAACGCCATTCAGGTGTGGCGCTCGCAAAAGGGCGAGGACGGTACGCTCGTCAGCCATAACCGCATTTCACATGTCGGCGCGCGCGATGGCGGCAACGGGCAGAACGGTAATGGCGTCAACATTTTCCGAGCCGGCGCGGTGGTGGTGAGCGCCAACACCATCAGGGACTGCGCCTTTTCCGGCATCCGCAACAATGGCGGGTCGAACGTCATCGTTACCGCCAACAGCATCACGCGCTCGGGCGAGGTGGCGATCTTCATTGAATTTGCCTTCGAGGGTGCAAGCATCGCCAACAACATGATCGACGAAGCCGCAGCCGGGATCTCGGTCAGCAATTTCGATTCAGGCGGCAGGCTGGCAAGTGTCGTTGGCAATGTCGTGCGCGGGATTACCGCCAAAAGCCTGAGCAATCCCGATACGCTGCCCTACGGTATCGCGGTTGAAGCCGACACCACGGTCATCGGCAATACGGTCGAAAACGTGCCCGGCGTCGGTATTCGCCTTGGCTGGGGGCCTTATCTGCGCAATGTCACGGCAAGCGCCAATGTGGTGCGCGAGAGCGACATCGGCATCGCAGTCTCACTCGTCAATGGCGCGGGCAAGGTGATCGTCGCCGACAACATCATCGCCGGCTCAAAGACGGCCCTTGCCGGCATGGAATGGCAGAAGAAAGTAACAGGCGATCTGACGCGCGCAGCCGATGGCCAGCAGGCCAACCTGACTTTTGCTCGCAATCGTGCCGGCTGACCACGATACCGGGATACTCAGGCGTCTATCGCGGTTGCTGCTGCCTCAAGCGCTTGTTCAAACGCCTTGCCGGGCTGAATGCCACCGGTTTCGATACCGCGCCAGTTGCGCTGTCTAGGTCGGCGGAAGCGTTCGAATTCGCCAGCCTCGTCGTCGGACATGGTCACAAAGCTCGCAATCAGCGCTGCCGCCGCGGCCTCGGAAGCGCGGGTTGCCCCATCATCGATCTTGAGCGCAAAGCCAAGTCCGCGATCGGGGAAGGCGCCACAGAAGACGCCTTCCGCGCCCGTCTTGACGAATACCCGTTCGCCGAAGAGACGCATGACGTCGGTGCAGAAACGCCCGGTGCCTGCCACCATCTGCGGCGCCACAGCGCAGGCC
>JAKFVK010000044.1 GCA_021732205.1 Hyphomicrobiales bacterium
ACGCGGCGCTCGTCAAGCGGTTGGCTGACCTGTGCGCCCAATATGGCCGCCATCCGGCAAGCGTTGCCGAAGCGCGCGCCATCATGGGCTTGGCGAACTGATCGCAAAGGCCAGCCCGGCTGGATCCTTGAGGCGGATGAGGCCATCGGCGTCAGCCTTGGACCTTGCCTGGAAAGAAGCCATGACAGCCTCGTCACTCACCCTGATCTCGACCTCAGCCAGACCGGTTGTAGCCGAGGGCCGCGGCGGCGCGCCCGCCGATTGCCATTGATTGGTGGCGATGTGGTGATGATAGCCGCCAGCGGAAAAGAAAACCCCGCCTGGCCGCCGGTCCATTTCCTGAAGCCCGAGCTGGTCAATGTAAAAGCTGCGGACCGCGTTGATATCGCCAACGCGCAAATGCACATGGCCGATGCGCGCTTCAGGCGGAAAACCGCGATGGGCGTCAGCTGCGGCGCCCGCAGAAATCACCCCTTCGACATCCATGCGCTCGGTCGTCATGTTGACGCCGCCATCGCGTCTTGGCCACTCATCGCGCGGTCGATCAGCATAGACCTCGATGCCATTACCCTCGGGATCATCGAGGTAAAAAGCCTCACTCACCCCATGATCGGACGCGCCTGAAAATTCCGCCCCGCGCCCATGCACGCCCGCAAACCAGCGGCCAAGGTCAGCCCGCGATGGCAGGAGGAAGGCGGTATGAAAAAGCCCGGCTGAGCGCGGCGATTCCTCTGCCGCCTTCGGACTATGGGTGAGATGGAGATAGGCCTCTCCTCCTGAGCCAAGCGAGATGCGCCCATCATGCCTGTCAACGACATCAAGGCCGATGATCTGCTGGTAGTAATCAGCAAGTCGAGGCGCGTCTCTGGCAATGAGGGTGACGGCGCCGATGTGAAGCGGCGATTGATGCGACTGAAGCATGGCGATTGACCTTGGTTGGACAAAAATACCAAAGCAAAGAGCGCGGCGATCACGCCGTGCTCCCTGCTCGTGCTATCAGGCTGCCACTTTACGCAGCGATCCGGAAGCGCTCACAACATCCTGCAAGGCATAAGCGCCATTGCCGAGCAGCGCCTGGACAATCAAGGTCATCGTCCAGAACAATGGAAATTCCCAGCCGCCATTGGCATTCGAAAAGAGCCAGCCATTGCCGGAATGAACCAGGATCGCACCGACAAGCAGCGGCAATGCGGCAAGCGCCACGTGGCGCACATAAAGACCGGCGATCAGCATAACACCGCCCACCACCTCAATGGCGATGGCGTAATAGGCAAGCGCACCGGGGAAACCGATACTCTCGAAGAACCCGACCGTACCGGGCACGGTGAAAACGAACAGTTTGAGCAAACCATGCGCCAGGAAAGTAACGCCAAGAGTGAGGCGAAGAAGCGTTGCCGCTATGGCCTGTTGCGATATCGACATGACATGAACTCCTGAAAGGGCAGACGTCTCACGAGGGAGGCGGACGGCCAGACAATAGGTCATATCCATTCTGATGATTAGTGGGATAAAAAGACCGATATTATTTCTATAATGGAAATAATACACGCGCCGGACTTGCCCTCACCGTACCGAGAAGGGGGATTGATAAGGGCGCCCGTAAGGAACCCCGCCGATCACTACGGTCACCGGCCTGAGCTGCACCTTGCCCTGCCGTTTGTTGTTGCGCGTATCAACGAACTCAACCGGCCCCTCAACCATCTCCAGCACCGAGACATCACCGGGCGCACCGGTCTGAAGGGTACCAAGCTTTGGGGCGCGATTGATGATGGAGGCAGGCTTTGCGGTCGCCATCGTCACCACCTGTTCCAGTGAAAACCCCAGATTGAGGAATTTGCTCATGACCCAGGTGAGGTAAGGCATGCCGGGCGTATTGGCAGAAAAAACATGCGCGTCGGATGAAATCGTATCAGGCTCCGCGCCGGCCTGAATGGCAATGTCGGCGACCGTATAATCGAAACTGCCGCCACCATGACCGACATCGAAGATGACGCCGCGCTGCTTGGCAGCAAGGGCTGCCGGCAACAGCTTGCCGTCTTGCACGATATTGGTGAAGACGTTCGACAGGTTCGGAGCACCCGAATAGGAATGCGTCAACACGTCGCCAGGACGCAGCAGATCAAGAATGTCCGACATCAGCTGAGCGGTATCGACCCCGCCGATATGGCACATGATCTTGGCGGGCATACCGGAGCGCTCGCAGGCAAGGATCGCCCGCTTCAGCGGCTCGTTGCCATGCTTGGCGATGACATTTTCCGACATGCGTACTTTAACCCCAAGCGCGATATCAGCATTTTCGGCCACCGTCTTGGCGCAGGCATCGACCTGCGCGAAATCGATATTATAAAGTTCTGCCACCGGAAACGGAGTGAGACCAACATTGGCGATGTGGACGAAGGCATAAAGCCTGGTGCGCGTCTGCGGTACGACATAGCGGCGGAAGGCCGCGAAATTATTGGCACCCGCATCGCCCGCCGACACCATCGTGGTCGTTGCCTGAAACGGGATGAGTTCGTCAGCCGGAATGCCGATCGCCGAGCCATAGGGATAGACATGGGCGTGGAGATCGATCAGGCCGGGGATGACGAGCTTGCCCGAGACATCCATCACCTTGAGCGCTCGCTCGGCGGGTATGGATGCCTCGATCGCTTCGATCACCCCATAGCGGATACCGATATCGCGTTTGCCTTTGAGATTCTGGCTGGGGTCAAGCACATCGCCGCCTTTGACGATGAGATCGAATTTGTCGTTTGGTCCGATCGCCGCGCGGGCGGCCGCACCAACGCCGATGGCGGCGATTGAAGCTGTCGAATGGGTGAGAAAATCCCGGCGCGACCACTGCATTTTGTCCTCCCGCTTTATGTCGTGTTACGCGAAGGCTGCGCCCTCTCTTCATCCGCGGTCAAGACAGCAGGGATGTCCTATCCGCCCTGCGCGGTTTGACGCACGCTTATTCCCCCCGCACCTTGCTGCGCAGGCTCTTGACCGACCCGCGCTGCTGCTTGGTACGGATACGCTCTTCCTTGGCACCCTTCGGCACTTTGGTGGCCCTGCGCCGCTTGGGCGCAACCGCTGCCTTGCCGATCAACTCCAAAAGCCTGTCGATCGCGTCCTGCCGGTTGCGTTCCTGGCTGCGATAGCTCTGTGCCCGGATGACCACGACACCGTCATTGGTGAGCCGACTGCCGGCCAGTTTCTGCAGGCGGATCGAGACGTCATTGGTCAGGCTGCGCGAGCGCCGCGCATCGAACCGCAACTCGATGGCCGTTGCTACCTTGTTGACATTCTGCCCACCCGGCCCGGCTGCCGCGCGCAAGGGGGTAAACACAAGCTCAGCCTCGTCGAGAAGGATCGACGGCGTGACGGTACGGCCGGGTGCACCATCAACCATGACGCCTCATTCCACCCATTTGGAAAAGAGCTTCGCGTAGGCTCCTGTCTCGCGCATCTGATGCAGCCACTGATCGACAAAGAGCTTCAGCGCATAATCGCGCCGCATCATGTAGGCCTTCTCGGAAAAATCGAAAGGCTTGTCGGGATGGAGGGCGCAGAGTTCGGGACGCAGCTTCTGCTGTAGCCTCGTCTCCACCGCATCCGTGATCATCACATCGGCCCGACCCTGCACGATCTCATCAAAGATTGTCGTATTGTCGGGGTGCACACGGATCGGCGCGGTCTTGATGTTGGCACGCGCGAAGCGTTCATTCGTACCCCCGGGATTGACCACCACCCGCACTTCCGGCTTGTCGATATCCTTGATCTCGGCGAAGCGCTCCTTGTCGACGCAGCGCGCAATCGGCGTCTTGCCATCACGCAGCAAAGGGGTGGAGAAATAGGCCTTCTTCTGCCGGTCAAGCGTGATGGACACCCCGCCCACCGCAATATCGAAGGCGCCAGCCTCAAGGTCAGCGAGCATCTTCCCCCAGGCAGTGGGCACGATCTCCATCTTGACGCCAAGCGCCTTGGCCAGCGCCTCAGCCATATCGACATCAAGCCCTTCATAAGCGCCGCTGGTCTTGTTCTTCTCGCTGAACGGTCTGTAATCCCCCGTCATGCCGACTTTGAGCGTGCCTCGCGCAATAATCTCATCAAGCAGGGCTGAATCAGCCCGCGCCGCCGGTATAGCCGCCGCGATCAGCCCGAGCGCCAACCACAAGACCCGCATTCTTTCCTCCCTGCAGCGCCATTTTCGCGCCATCATACCGCCCATAACACCTTCCAGCCTCAATCAATGCGCCCGAACCTGGCGCAGCGGAGACGATGATGGCAAACTTTTCAGAACTGCGCACCCGCTTCATGCTGATGATCGCTTTGGCGATCGCAGCCGCTTGCTCCACCACATCCCTCCACGCCGCCGATGGCGATGGCGCCGAACCGGCCCGCCTGTCATTGACGGGCCGGGGTGAAGCGCATGCCACGCCCGACATCGCCACCCTGACCATCGGCGTCGTGACCCAGGGAGCCAACGCCCGTGACGCCGCCCAGGCCAACAACCGCGCCATGAATGAGGCCGTCAACAGCCTCAAGGCTGGCGGTGTCGAGGCGCGTGACCTGCAAACGTCGAACTATACCATTCAGCCTCTCTACACGTCTGATCCCAACCGCTCCACCACGCCGCGCATCGCCAGCTATCGCGCCACCAACACGCTCATCGTGCAGATACGCGATCTCACCAAGGTAGGCGACCTGCTCGAACGGGCCGTTTCGCTCGGCGCCAATACAGTCAGCGGGCCGAATTTTTCGTTGGCCGACCCGGAGATGAAGCGCAACGAGGCGCGCAAGGCAGCAATGGCGGATGCGCTCGCGCGCGCTAAACTCTATGCTGAAGGGTTGGGTTTTCGCCTTGGACGTGTATTGATGGTACGTGAGGGTGAAACTTTTGCCCGCGCCCGCGCATTGTCAGCCGAAGTGCGCGCTGCCGCCTTGCCCGCCCCTCCCCCGATCGAGGCCGGCGAAAGCACGATCTCCGCAAATGTCAGCGTCGATTGGGAAATCCTGCCACTTCAATAGAGCATGCTGCGTCTGGATCATGACGCTGTCATCCGACATAACACAGCCATCATAGGACCTTGCCAAGCTCATTCTTTTGACATATTGCACTGCACAATAATTGTATTCATCATGGCGCGCGATTGATGTGAAGCCGCGCCTCCGTTCCCCTTTCAGGATAAATCAAAATGATGCGGTCCATTCACGCTGCTACGCGCGTTCTTCTTGTCATTGTTGCCAGCACTTGTTCGAATTTTGCCATCGCCGCTTCATCGAAGCACATTGGCGTTGCTTCCTATTACGGCGCCGAGCTTCATGGGCATCGGACCGCCTCGGGCGCCCGTTTCAACCGCCACGCCCTGACGGCTGCCCATCGCACCCTGCCCTTCGGGACCCAATTGCGTGTCACCAACCTGTCAAACGGCAAAAGCGTCGTCGTGCGCGTCAATGATCGCGGCCCCTTCGTGCGCCGCCGCGTGCTTGATGTGAGCGAGGCCGCCGCCCGTCAGCTCGGCTTTGTCGCGCGCGGCACTGCAAAAATCACTTACGAGGCGCTTTGACAGCCGGCCGGCACCAGATTACCGCTGCGATCTTGCAGCGGGTGCCCCATGTCAAAGACCGATACGCTCTTCGTCACCAAACTCTATGCGGCCCGCTCTGGCTCAGCCGCCACCCTGGCCGATCTTGAAACAGCCTGTCGCCAGCTCGCCATAGATGACGAGGCGGGGCGGGCGTGGTGCCTGGCTCACGCCTATCCGGGCTACACCTCTTACGGGTCGCTGAACGATCTGCCATGGCGCTTTTCTGTTGTGAAATCGCTGGTGCGTTCGCTTGATCGTCACGTGGCACGGTTTGCTGATGAGGTCGGTTTTGATCTGGGCGAGCACCCGCTCGTCCTCGACAGCCTGTGGGTGAACGTTCTTGATCCCGGTGGCTTCCATGCCGGCCATCTTCATCCGCATTCTGTCGTCAGCGGCACGTTTTATGTCACATCGCCAGAAGGCGCCGGCGCGATCCGTTTCGAGGATCCGCGCCTGCCGGCGATGATGGCCGCGCCGCCGCGCCGCAAGAAAGCCGGCACTGACATGCAAAGCTTCATCGAGCGCGAGCCCAGACCAGGCTCACTGCTGCTATGGGAAAGCTGGCTGCGCCACGAGGTGCGCCCCAACCGCGCGAGCGCCGAGCGCATCTCCATCAGCTTCAATTATCGCTGGCGCTGAGCCGACTTCAGGCTGTCTGCAATTGGGTAGCCTGACGGCGGCGCCACAGCAGCCAGGCGACGATAGCGAGATTGACGCCGTTCCACACCGCCCCGTTGAGGAAGGCCAGCTGGTAGGAAAACGTCAGGTCGAAAATAACGCCCGACATATAGCCGCCGACCGCCATGCCGGCGATGGTCGCCGAAATGACGAAGCCGATGCGCTGCCCGGCCTCTTGCGGCGGCAGGAATTCCCGGCAGATCACCGCATACATCGGCACGATACCGCCCTGAAACAGGCCGAAGATGCCAGAGATGACGTAAAGCGACGTCAATCCATCGAAATAGAGGTAGAGGACAAGGGCGATGCCCTGCATCAGCGAGCCGATGACGAGCGTCGTCGAGCCACCGATACGGTCAGCAAGAATACCTGAGGCGATGCGCGAGAAAATGCCAAGAAAAAGCATCAGCGACAGCATTTCAGCGCCCCGCGCCACGCCGTAACCGAGGTCTCCGCAATAGGCGACAATATGCACTTGCGGCATCGACATGGCGACACAACAGGAAAAGCCGGCAATCATCAGGAGGACCTGCAGCGCGCGCGGCGAAACACCAAGATCAGCCCGCGCCGCTTCCGTGGCAGCCCTTGCCTCATCCATCACGCGCTGCGACGGGCGCCGGCGCACCAGCAATGACAGCGGCAGGATGAGCACCGCAACAGCAATGCCGATGCCGATATAGGTGCCGCGCCAACCGAAATGCGGCATTGAAGCCGTGATGATCAGCGGCCACACCGTGCCGGCAAGGTAATTGCCGGATGCAACGATAACGACAGCAAGTCCCCGCTTCCTGACGAACCAGTGCGAGATATCGGCCATCATCGGCGCGAACCCCGCCCCGGCTCCCATCCCGATCAGCAGATGGCATAAAGAAAACGCAATCACGCCGGGCACCAAGCCCGCCAGAACAAATCCGATGCCCGATGCAAGGCTGGCGAGGATGATCGGCAGCACAATTCCGAAGCGATCCGACATGCGGCCAAGCACGATGGTGCCGAAGGCAAATCCAACCATCGTCAACGTATAGGGAAGGGATGCCTGGCCACGGGCGATGCCAAACTCGGCCTGAACCGCTGGCAGGACCACGATGATCGCCCACATGCCAACGCCCGAAATGGTCGCGATCACCAGCGCCAGCAGGAGACGCCAATAGGCGTAGGGGCTATCGGGCAGAGCTTCGGAACGCGCCATTATCATGGCAGCACCATCATCAGCCGCCCTCGTGAAGTCAATCACTCCGGTCGCGATGCAGTCATGCAGTCGGCAGGGTGAGCGTCACTCCTGACTGAGCATCGTTCTGCCGCCATCGCCGACGCCCCATGTATCCGACAGAACATAGCCCTCGGGATAAGGATCGCTCGGGTCAAGCACGTAGTGATGAAATCCGGTGATCCAGCCCCGTCCCTCGATGCTGGGGATGATGGCTGGATGCCCGCCAAGCTGTGCTTCTTCCTCGATGACACCGCGAAAGCGTGAACCGATGAGCGATTCATGGACGAGACTATCGCCAAGTGTCATCAAGCCGCGCGCGTGCAGGACAGCAAGCCTTGCCGACAACCCGGTTCCCGTCGGGCTGCGATCCGAGCGTCCAGGTGCAACGATGCAGGTGTTGCGCGCCACCGTTCCCGGTCCTGCAAACGGCGCGTTGAGCTGGACAATCG
>JAKFVK010000007.1 GCA_021732205.1 Hyphomicrobiales bacterium
GGGCAGGGCCCTGGCACCATCCCGCCCCGAGCCGGCGGCCCTCCCCTCGCCAATGCCCCCTTATGCGCGGGTGGGCAGATCTTCGCTGCGGGGATTGGATGTGTGCAGGGCTACCGCCCGCCACCCGGCAATGTTCGCGGGCCCTTGCCGTTCAATGACGGACAACTTGCATTACCTGACCAGCGCCGTTATCGCCAAAGGTAGAGGCCGTCGGTCGAGGTCAGGCGCCAATTTTTCCGCGCGCTGAACTGTAAAGGTGTCAGCGAGATGAGTGAAAAGGATTCGGGCGCCCGGAACTGGGCGCTGTCAGCACCGCGCATGGCCTATCGGGCGCTTGCGACGGGGATAGCTGTCATTATCATGGAAATTCTGGCGGCTTTAGTCGCTTTGCCGCTGCCGCTCGTGCCGTTTGTCACGTCGATTGTTCTCACGGTCTCGGCTCCCGATACACCCGCCGCCCACCCCTATCCGGTGATTGCCGGGCACATGCTGTCGACACTCGCTGGATTTATCGTCTTATGGAGCCTTGGACCGGGCGAACTTCAGAACGGGCTTGCGGTCGCGCTGGCAGTCCTGGCGATGCTGCTGCTGAAGGCACTGCACCCCCCGGCGGCCCTCGACGCCTTTGTCGTCACCAGCCACGGGGTTGGCAGCGAATGGGCGATCATGCCCATTCTTATCGGCGCGGTGATGCTTGCCGTTTACGGGCGCGCCACCTACTGGATCGAGCGCAAGCTATTCGGCGCGCAGGCTGTGTGAGCCTCGTTGGTAACGTGTTGCGCCGCAGACGTTTGGCAACAGGCGCGCTTTATCCGGCGCCGGGCACATCGACGTTGGGGAAAAATAGCTGCTCACCACCGATTTTGTAGTCGCTGATGGCCTTCTGGCCGTCCGCCCCGGTCAGCCAGTCAATGAAGGCCTGACCATCAGCCGCTTTGACGTGGGGATGGCGTTTGGGGTCAACCAGGATGACGCCATACTGATTGAAGAGCCGCTTGTCACCTTCGACAATGATCGCCAGATTCTGGCGGTTTTTGAAACCGAGCCAGGTGCCGCGATCAGCGAGAACATAGGCCTCCGAGGCGCCGGCAGTGTTGAGTGCTGCGCCCATCCCCTGACCGATCTCACGGTACCACGGGCCTTTGACCGCATCGAGATTGACGCTGGCGAGTTTCCACAAATTGAGTTCGGCTGCATGAGTTCCCGAGCGATCGCCACGAGAGACAAAGGGAAGATTCCTGTCGCTGATCGCCTTGAGGGCAATAGCGATGTCCTTCGTGCCCTTGATCCCCGCCGGATCACTCGCCGGGCCGACCAGAACGAAGTCATTATACATCACCGGCCTGCGCTCGACGCCGAAGCCATCGGCAACAAACTTCTCCTCCTGGGGGCGGGCATGAACGAAAGCCACATCTGCGTCACCGCGGCGTGCCGTGTCGAGCGCCTGCCCCGTTCCTTGGGCGATAACGCGGACGGTAATGCCGGTTTTTGCGGTGAAGAGCGGCAGGATATGTTCAAACAGGCCCGAATCCTGGGTCGATGTGGTCGAGGCGACAATAATCGTGCGGGTAGCTGACGACACGATCGGAGGGCTTGCCGTCTGCGCGTGCAGGGATAATGGCGGAGCAATGGCGAGTATCGCCAGCGTGGCTAGCAGGTAGCGTTTTGACAGTGTCAGGCCGTGGAAACGGTTCATCTGCATTCTCTCCATTTGACAGGACTTCACCACAGTAAATCGCCGGCAATGAACGCCTTGCCGGACTGGCTTCGCGGCCCGGCGAAAAAGGCTGACGCTGCATCGTCTTCCTCAACCTGACCGCGATGGATAAAGACAACCCGTTCGGCCAGACGGCGCGCCTGCGGCAGATCGTGGGTCGCGAAAACCAAAGTCATCCCTTGCTCTTTGAGGGTGATCAGCATGTCTTCGATCTGACGCGTGGCGCCGGGATCGAGATGGGCGGTCGGCTCGTCGAGAAAGAGTATTTCGGGATCAAGGGCGGCGGCGCGGGCGATTGCCAGGCGCTGCTGTTCACCGCCCGAGAGACGGCGGGCGGGACGATCAGCGAGTGACGCAAGGCCAAAGCGGTGAAGGGCCGATCCGCTGCGCTGCAGGCTCTCGCCATACGAAAAGCCTATCGCGCGACAAGCGTGGATGAGATTTTCCCTCGCCGAGCGGCGCAGCATCACCGGTTTCTGGAAGACCATGGCGTGGCGCTTGGGCGCGGCGATACTGCCAGCCGCTGAAGCAAAGCGTATGGTCCCGCCACTTGGCGCGATCAAGCCGTGGCAAAGGCGCAGCAACAACGATTTTCCCGCGCCGTTCGGACCGATGATGGCAAGCGCCTCGGCGCGATTGACCGAAAGCGAGAGGGGGCCAAGCAGCCTTTCGCCGTCGACCTCATAGGTGAGGTCTTCAACGAGCAGAGGAAGAATCGTGCGCGGACCGTGCACGCTCATGCTCCCATGAACCGGGCGCCGATGCGGCTTGCGCCAAAGGCCGCCGCATTGATCACAAGCGTCAACAGCAGGAGCACCAGCCCTAAGCCGAGTGCCAGCGGCAGATCGCCCTTGGAGGTCTCAAGGGCGATGGCGGTCGTCATGGTGCGGGTATAGCCAGCGATATTGCCGCCGACGATGAGCACAGCGCCGACCTCGGCGCTGGCCCGCCCGAAGCCCGCAAGCAGGGCAGTTGCCAGCGAAAAGCGTCCTTCCCACAACAAGGTGGGCACCGCCGCGATTCCGGACTGGCCAAGCGACAGCAGATGTTCGCGATACTCGCCCCATAAATCCTCCAAGCTCTGACGGGTCAGCGCAACGACGATCGGCAGGACCAGGACAAACTGCGCAAGGATCATGGCTGGCGGCGTGAACAGCCAGCCAAGGCCACCCAGCGGGCCTGAGCGCGACAGCGTCAGATAGATCGCAAGCCCGACAACCACCGGGGGCAACCCCATGAGGGCGTTGATCACGACCACGAGCATGGCGCGGCCGGGGAAGCGGCTGACGGCAAGGAGCGCTCCGAGCGGCAATCCGATTACGGCTGCCAGGAAGACGGCCGACAGCGTCACCCGTAATGACAGCGCGATGATCGCCATCAGTACCGGGTCGACATCTGCCACCATGCCGATGGCCTTGGTGAAGGCCGAAACAAACTCCACGCCACGTCCCTCAATGATGCCAAATTTGTACTATTTTTTCTGTGAGGATGCCAACTATGTAATAAATGCATTTATATGCATATGCACGCATCGGAGAAGGTCCATGAACGCCTACCTGACGACGGAGGAAGCAGCCGCCTATTTGCGGATCAAAGAACGCAAGCTCTACGATCTCATTGCGACCGGCGGTGTGCCCTGTTCCAAAGTCAGCGGCAAATGGCTGTTTCCACGTGCCAGCCTCGATCATTGGATCGCCGCCGGGCTTGTCGGTCCAGCGCATCCGCCGCCACCAGCGCCACCCATCATCGGCGGCAGCAGCGATCCTTTGCTCGAATGGGCCGTGCGCACATCCGGTTGCGGACTTGCCCTGCTGTCGGAAGGCTCGCAGGCCGGGCTTGCACGGCTTGAGCGCCATGATGTCGGGATGGCTGCCATCCATTTTCATGACCTTGGCGACGATGTTGCCGCCAACGCTGCCGCGCTTGCATCCAACAGCGCGTTCAACGATGTCGTGCTCATCGCTTTTGCGAAGCGCGAGCAAGGTCTGGTTGTTGCGCCCGGTAACCCGCTCGGGCTCACGTCACTTGGTGCAGCGATCGATCGCTGCGCCCGCATCGGGCTTCGCCAGGAAGGCGCGGGCGCCTTCATGCTGCTTCAGCGCCTGCTGGCCCAGGAAGGGCGCGCGGCGGCGAGCCTGCGAGCGGCTGGTGCGCCCTACCCCACCGGGCTCGATCTTGCGCAGGCATTGAAGGCCAACGACATTGATTGCGGCGTTGCCACGCGTGCGGTTGCAGCAAATCTGGGGCTTGGATTCGTAGCGCTCGCCTGGGAGGCCTTTGATCTGGCCCTGCGCCAGCGCACCTATTTTATGCCGGGGCCGCAGAGATTATTCGCGCTGATGCGCGATCAACGTTTCGTCCGGCAGGCGGCCTTGTTCGGCGGTTATGACGTAACGGAAACTGGAACAGTCAGCTTTGTAAAATAGCCGGGTGCCGGACGCTGCGGAGGCGGCAGCAGCCCGAGATGTCGTGGCGCTTTACGCAGCGTTCGCTCTAGGCAAATGCCTAAAATCACAGCGAGCCGATTCGGCTGTTTGACAGAATTATTCCGTAATCTATTGATTTTATTATGTTTCATTCGCGCAAAAAAATTGTCGTGCCGTGCCCCGTCTTGACGATGGAAGAATCGATGGTGCAGCGCACAATACCGGTTCATCGCAGAAGGACATATGTCATGAACAGGTCTCGTGGATCGTCGAAAGATATGCAGGCAGGCCGCCGTCAATTCCTGGCGCTGAGCGCCTCCGCTGCGGCGCTGACAGCAGCGCGCATGGCCTTTCCGTCCGGCGCTTTCGCGCAAGGCGCCGGCCCCGAGGTCAAGGGAACGAAGCTTGGCTACATAGCGCTGACCGATTCAGCCCCCCTCATCATCGCCAAGGAAAAGGGGTTCTTCGACAAGTTCGGCCTGCCCGATATGGATATCTCGAAGCAGGCCTCGTGGGGAGCTACGCGTGACAACATGGCGCTGGGAACCAAGGCCAATGGTATCGATGGCGCGCATATTCTGCGCCCCAAGGTCCACATGTACTCAGCCGGCACGGTGACACAGAACAACCAAAAGCTGCCAATGTATACGCTGCTCAATCTCAATTATGATTGCCAGGGCATTTCGGTTTCAAACGAATACAAAGACCTGAACATCCAGAAGGATGCCTCGCCGCTGCGCGAGGCATTCGCCCGCAAGAAGGCAGCCGGCAAGGAATTGACAGCGGCAATGACCTTTCCCGGGGGCACGCATGATGTGTGGATCCGCTACTGGCTGGCGGCGGGCGGCATCGACCCCGACAACGACATCAAGGTGATCGTCGTGCCACCACCGCAGATGGTGGCCAACATGAAGGTTGGCACTATGGATTGTTTCTGCGTGGGCGAGCCGTGGAACGAGCAGCTCGTCAACCAGAACATCGGCTATACGGCGCTGACGACGGGTGAGTTGTGGGGTGGGCATCCTGAAAAGGCGCTTGGCATGCGCGCCGAATGGGTGGATGCCAACCCCAAGGCGACGCTTGCCATCATGATGGCGACGATGGAAGCGCAGCAATGGTGTGAAAAAGCCGAAAACAAGCAGGAAATGGCTGAAATTGTCGGCCGGCGGCAATGGTTCAATGTGCCGGTCGGCGATATCAACGGGCGGATCAAGGGTGACATCAACTATGGCCTCGGCAGGAAAGTGTCGGACACGACACTCGCCATGAAATTCTGGGGCAAGAATGGCGAAGTGTCCTATCCCTACAAGAGCCATGATGCGTGGTTCATCGCTGAGAATATGCGGTGGGGGAAGTTTCCGCTGACGATGGATGCCAAAGCACTCATCGACAAGACCAACCGCGCCGATCTGTGGCGCGAGGCGGCCAAGCAAATCGGCCTGGCGGACGCGCCGAGCGGCGACAGCCGCGGCATCGAAACCTTCTTCGACGGCGTGAAGTTCGATCCTGCCGATCCCATGGGTTATCTCAAATCCCTCAAAATCAAGCGGGCTGCCGTTTAATTGGACAATTTTTGATCGCCGTATGTTTTTTGGGCAGATGCGACGATGCCGAGGAATCCAATCGTTCGTTTTTGCCGTGATGGGGCGGATAAACGCGCCCTTCATCGCTGGCATGGAGTTTGAATGTCAGACCTTCAGCGGCGCTTGTGCACAGCGCGTCAAACGGCAGATCGAGGATTGGCGGCATGACATTGGCAAGCACTGGTGATGGCTATGCTCACGCGTCAGCGCCAGCGCCAGCGACGGGTAACCCGGGAAAGGTGCTGAATAGCGCGGCCGCGGTCTCGCCGGCATTTTCCTTGAGCCGCAGGGCAAGGCGCGCCTGGATATGGACGCTGCAGAATGCTCTGCCTCCAGCCCTCACGACCGCCCTGCTGCTTCTCATCTGGCAGATTGCCTTTTCTCAGCCCGGCGCATCACTGCCCACGCCCAGTATCGTGTGGAGCGAATCGAAAGACCTGATCTTGCAGCCATTCTATTGGGCCGGATCCCAGGATATCGGGCTTGGCTGGCGTATTCTCACCTCCCTGCAACGGGTAGCAGTCGGCTTCGGGCTGGCTGCGATCGCCGGCATCGCCATCGGCGCCCTGATCGGACAGTCCATCTGGGCGATGCGCGGGCTTGATCCGATCTTCCAGGTGTTGCGCACGGTTCCCCCGCTCGCCTGGCTGCCCATTTCGCTCGCGGCCTTCCGTGATGCCAATCCATCAGCGATCTTCGTGATCTTCATCACGTCCATCTGGCCGATCTTGATCAACACGGCGGTCGGCATCCGCAACGTGCCGCAGGATTATCGCAATGTCGCAGCGGTTCTTCGCCTCAACACCCTGGAGCTCTTCTTCAAGGTGATGCTGCCGTCAGCGGCGCCCTATATCTTCACCGGGCTGCGCATTGGCATCGGGCTGTCGTGGCTGGCAATTGTTGCGGCTGAAATGCTGACAGGCGGTGTCGGCATCGGATTTTTCATCTGGGACGCCTGGAATTCATCCAAACTGCCCGACATCGTGGTCGCGCTCGTCTATATCGGCCTTGTCGGCTTTGTCCTTGATCGTCTGGTGTCTGCCGCAGGGCGTTTCGTCACGCGCAGCGCTACGCCCTGAAGGAGCGATGATGTCAAAGGACAACGATCCCTATCTCAAGCTTGATCACATCGCCAAAAGCTTCCAGCGCGGTTCGACGACAACCGAAGTTCTGCGCGACATCCAGCTCGCCATCGCCGATGGCGAGTACATCTCGATCATAGGTCATTCCGGCTGCGGAAAATCGACGCTTCTGAACATTATCGGCGGGTTGACGCCGGTGACCAAAGGCGCCGTGCTCTTGCAGAACCGCGAGGTCAACAGCCCCGGCCCTGAGCGGGCCATCGTCTTCCAGAACCATTCGCTGCTGCCCTGGCTCAGCGTCTACGACAACGTGGCGATTGCGGTGAACAAGGTATTTTCCGGCCGCAAGAGCCGGGCGGAGCGCGACGAATGGATCAAGCATAATCTGGCGCTCGTCCACATGAGCCACGCCCTGGAGAAATTCCCCTCGGAATTGTCAGGCGGCATGAAGCAGCGCGTCGGCATTGCCAGGGCGCTGTCGCTTGAGCCTAAAATTCTCCTTCTCGATGAGCCCTTTGGTGCGCTCGACGCGCTGACGCGCGCCCACCTCCAGGATTCGGTGATGGAGATTCATTCCCGGCTGAAGAACACGATGATCATGATCACGCATGACGTCGATGAGGCGGTCCTGCTTTCCGACCGCATCGTCATGATGACCAACGGGCCGGCGGCAACCATCGGCGAGGTCCTGACTGTTCCGCTCGCCCGCCCGCGCGATCGCCTGGCGCTCGTCAGCGATGCGACCTACACCCAATGTCGCGCGACGGTGATCGAATTCCTCTATGCGCGCCACAAGGCGCCGTCGCTGGTCGCCTGACCATGGCACGTGAGCAGGTGAGCGAGCGCCCGCAGCTTGTCATTATCGGCAATGGCATGGCCTCGCTGCGCCTGGTTGAACAGGTCATCGCGCGGGCGCCTCACCGATTCACCATCACGGTTCTCGGTGCCGAGGCAACGCCTGCCTATAATCGTGTTTTGTTGTCCTCCCTGCTTGCCGGCGACAATGACGATGATGGCGTCCAGTTGAGAAGCCGTGACTGGTATGCCGCGCAGGGTGTCCGCCTTATCTGTGGCGCCACCGTCCAAAGCAT
>JAKFVK010000292.1 GCA_021732205.1 Hyphomicrobiales bacterium
TGCGCAGGATGGTGCCGAGATTGCCGGGATCGCGGACCGTTTCCAGCGCCAGAAGCCGATCGGTATCGCCGCTGCCGAAATCGAGAAGAGAATGCCAGGTCTGGCGGTAGACACTCACCACCGTTTGTGAATTGTCGCGGCGCGAGAGCTTGCCCAGAACCTCGCGGTTAACTTCCAGTATCAACCCGCCGCTAGCCTGAGTGGCGGTGGCAAGCTTCATCACATGCGGCTCATGTGCGGCTTCATCCAGATAGGCGATGGCGAGCGGGGCTGTCGCTTGCGACAAGGCTTCCAGTGCGGCGCGCGCTCCCTCGACCACAAAGAGATGGGTGGCGGCGCGGTTCTTTTTGAGGTCAAGCGCGCGGATCGCTTTGATCGTATTATTAGCCGGCGAAACGATATGGCGTCGCTCGCCCGGCGGATGGCGGGTCAGCGCGTCGTCGATATCGCCGGGCGTCATCAGGTGCTCCAATGGCTGAAAAGGGAGGTGGAGAGCAGGCGATCGCCGCTCTCGGTGCGGATGGCCAGTTCGCCTGATGTGATGGTCCCGCCGCGGCCCTCAAAGCTCAGGCGCATGAGATCATCCAGTGCCAGCGCCGATGCGCGGATCGCATAGGCGCTCAGCACCATGAAGGCACCGTCATTCGCCAGCAGCTCGACGCAATCGGCCAGGTGGGCTGGCAGATGATCGAAGAGTTCCCATTCCTCGCCCTTCGGGCCGCGGCCGAATTTCGGCGGATCGAGAATGATGCCGTGATAGCTGTTGCCGCGCCGGCGTTCGCGGGCAACGAAGGCGACCGCATCGTCGATCAGCCAGCGGATGGGCTTGTCGTCGAGCCCTGCCATCGTCTGGTTGTCACGGGCGTGCGCGATCGCGCGCTTCGAGGCGTCGACATGGGTGACATGAGCGCCGGCGCGCGCGGCAACGAGGCTTGCAAGCCCGGTATAGGCAAACAGGTTGAGGAGCTTTGGCTGGTTGATACCTTGAGATTGCAAGGCGCTCACAGAGTTGACGATATGGCGCCAGTGCAATGCCTGTTCGGGGAAGAAACCCATATGGCGGAAGGCGGTGAAGCGGCCATGGAAGGGCAGGCCGTCCCAGCTCAGGGAAAAGCGTTCAGGGGCGGGGCCGCCTCCAGCCATCGTCCAGCGCCCTTCGATGCCGCCTGCCTGGGCGTCAAAGACAGCATCGGCTGTCGCCCACAGGGCGGGGTTCTGGCGTTTGCCCATCGCCTGCTCTTCCGGGCGGTCGACAAGAAATCGACCGAAGCGCTCAAGGCGCCGCCCCTCGCCGATATCCATCAGCGCGTAATCCGCCCAGCCATCACAGACGAGAAGCGAGAGCTGGTGCGCGATATCTGGTGATTTGGGGGAAGCCATCATGACAAGCGAGCTTAAATCATGTTTTTTCGGCGTCGGCAAAATCGCCATCAGGCGGAGCGCAGAGCCTCGACAGGATTGAGACGCGAGGCGTTCCAGGCCGGGTACCAGCCAAAGAAAATGCCAACGAAACCTGAAAAGATGACGGCGCCGATGACGATCAGCGGATCGATCAGCAAGGGCCAGCCGGCTTTTGTCGATACCGCTTCGGCGGCGCCAATGCCGAGGATAACGCCGATGATGCCGCCGATTGCCGCGAGCACGGTTGCCTCGATCAGGAACTGGCGCATGATGTCACCCGGGCGGGCACCGACGGCCATGCGCAGCCCGATCTCACGCGTGCGCTCGGTGACCGACACCAGCATGATATTCATGATGCCGATACCGCCAACGATGAGAGAAACGGCGGCGACTGCTGCCAGCAGCCAGGCAAGTGTGTTGGCGGAGGCCTCGCGGGTGGCAGCGATTTCCGAGAGGTTGCGGATGGTGAAGTCGTCGTCCTGATCCGGCTGCAGGCGATGGCGTTGGCGCAGAAGCTGGCGTACCTCTTCGAGAGCCGCGTTGAGGTCCTCGCCTTCGTGCACCTTGACCATGATGGAGCCCACCTGGCGCGAATTGGCGCGGTTGGTGCCGGTGAGGCGCGAACGCGCGGTGGTGAGGGGCACGAAAACAGCGTCATCCTGATCGGTGCCAAGTGCCGACTGACCCTTGCGTGCCATGATGCCGATGACCGTCATCGGCACGTTGCGCAGGCGGATGGTCTGGCCGACCGGGTCCTCGCCGCCGGGGAACAGATTCTGCACCACCGTCCACCCCAGGATCACCACCTGACCGCCGCGCTGGATTTCTTCAGGGGTGAAGGAACGGCCGATTTCTACTTCCCATTCGCGGGCTTCGAAATATCCTTCGGTGATACCAAAGGCGAAACTTGCCCAATTCTGGCTGTCGGCGACGATCTGGACGCTGGGGCGCAGCGTTGGCGCGCTGGTCTGGACGCTACTGATTTCCCGCATGATGGCCTCAGCATCAAGATCGGTCAGGGTGTTCGAGGCACCGCTGCCGAGCCGCACGCCGGTGAGCGTGATGTTACCGGGAAGGACGATAAGCAGATTGGCGCCAAGCGAGCGTATCTGTGCTGCTACCTGTTGGCGCGCACCACCGCCTATCGCCACCATCGCGATCACGGCTGCCACACCTATGATGATGCCAAGCATGGTGAGCGCAGCGCGCTGCTTATGGGCGTTTAGCGCCTGCAAAGCAGAGAGGAGCGCTTCATAAAAGCTCATGCCGCCTCTCCTTCCAGTTGCGCCAGAGCAACGGCTGCATCACGCGGCTGATGTGTGCTGTCCTTCAGGATGCGCCCGTCACGAAAGTGGATGACGCGGGAAGCGAAGGCGGCGACGTCCGGCTCGTGGGTGACGACGATGACGGTGACGCCATCGCGATGCAATGTCTGGAAAAGCGCCATGATGTCGAGCGAGGTGCGGCTGTCGAGTGCGCCTGTCGGCTCATCGGCAAGCAGGATGGCGGGCTTGTTGACGAGGGCGCGGGCGATCGCCACGCGCTGCTGCTGGCCACCCGACAGCTCGGTCGGTTTGTGGTGGAGGCGATCACCAAGGCCGACACGACTGAGCGCCGCGATCGCCATTCCGCGGCGCAGCGAGCGGGGCTGGCCGGCATAGATCATCGGCAGTTCGACATTGGCGACAGCATTGATCTCCTGGATGAGATGGAATTGCTGGAAGACGAAGCCGATGCGGCGATTGCGTACAGCGGCAAGGCCGTCCGCCGACAGTGTGGAGATCGCTTCACCGTCCAGCCTGTAGGTGCCCGCGGTTGGACGATCAAGGCAGCCCACTAGGTTCATGAAGGTTGATTTTCCTGATCCTGACGGCCCCATGACAGCAACGAACTCGCCAGCCTCGACCTGCAGGCTGACGCCATCAAGAGCATGAATGTCCTGGCCGCCGAGATGGTAGGTTTTGCGCAGATCAACGATCTCGACGAGTGCCATGACTAGATACCGGGTCGTGGTCCGGCAGCAGCGGGCGGGGCAGCGGCAGGCCGGGGGCCACCGCCGATCACCACATCGTCGCCGGGTTTGAGGCTGCCCGCGTCGGTGATTTCGGTAAACGTGCCATCGCTCGCCCCAAGGCGTACCGTGATCGCTTGCAGCACGCCATCGGCGCCAAGGCGATGAAGCCGCCCGAACTGGCCGCGGCCGGCGGTGGGCGCGAAATCGGCGCGGATGGCTTCGAATTTTGGCTGTTGCGCCGGCGTCAGCAAGGCTTTCACCTGTTCGGCCGTTTCATTGCGAAAGCGGGCAAAGCTCTCGCGCCGCTGGGCGGGGCCAGCCTCGCTGGTAGCGATCGTGCGCGCCTTTTCGCGGGCTGCTGCAAAAATGGTGTCGACGGCCGCGCTCTGAGCCGCATCAAGCACGACCTCGGTCTTGATGCGTTGAGCAAACTGGGCGAACTGGCGCCCGGCGTTCTGGTTGGCGCCGCCTGAGGCCTGCCCGCCCGCAGCCGGCAATCCGCCAAAAGGCGAGGCGCCCGGCGCGCCACCAACTTGCGGCGGGCGATCAGCGCCCAATTCTCCGGCCGGGCGAAAGCGCAGCGCGGCGTTGGACACACGCAGCACGTCGCCCTTGCGCTCGGTGAGAACGCGCAAATTGGCTGTCATGCCGGGAAGCAGGACCCGCCCGGGATTTTCCACCGCAATGACGGCGGTATATATCACCACATTCTGGATGGTCTGCGAGCCAAGACGCACCTGCTGGACCCTGCCTTCGAACGTGCGCCCGGGAAAGGCGTTGACGGTAAAGGGTGCCGGCTGACCTGGCTGGACGCGACCAACATCGGTTTCATCCACATTGGCGTAGATGACCATGTTGTCGAGGTTTTCGGCGACAAGAAACAGGGTTGGCGCCTGCAGCGAGGCCGCAACTGTCTGGCCAAGCTCGATATTGCGCTGGACTACCACACCATCGACCGGCGACCTGATCTCGGAATTGCGGATATCGACCTCGATCTGGCGGATGACGGCTTCGCGCTGCGCGATACTGGCTCTGGCAGACGCCAGTTGCGCAGTGGTGACCTGCGCGTCGGCGATGAGCGAGGAGAGGCTGGCGGCAGCGGACGTGATCTGGGCTGCGGTTGATTCGCGGGCTGCCTGCTGGGTGAGGCTGGCGGTCCGGGCGGCCTGCAATGTCACTTCGGTTGCCGAACCGCGGGTGACCAATTGTTCCTGACGGGCGAGTGTCTGGCGGGCATCGTCAACGAGCGCGTCGGCGCGGCGCATCTGAGCGCTCATATCGGCCATGGCGGCGCGGGCCTTTTCCTGATCCGCCTTGTTCTTTTCGAGGTTGGCCTCCTGGACCATGGCAAGCGCGCGCGCCTGGGCAAGATCGGCGCGCGCAGCGTCCGCCTTGGCGCGCAGCTGATCGGTATTGAGGCGCGCCATCATCTGGTTGGCTTTGAC
Organism: Hyphomicrobiales bacterium; assembly: GCA_021732205.1. Taxonomy (GTDB): domain Bacteria; phylum Pseudomonadota; class Alphaproteobacteria; order Rhizobiales; family UBA4765; genus Raskinella. The sequence continues at coordinate 4,861 of JAKFVK010000292.1, forward strand.
GATGTCATTATAGTCAGACAGAATTTCGACCACCTGCCCGGAGAGTTGCGAGCCGACGATCACGGTCGAAATGGGGTTGATGGTTCCAGTGGCGGCGACCGCCGCGATGATGTCGCCACGCTCCACTCTGGCGAAGCGATAGGGGGGGGATGATTTGCTGGCGGCGAAGGGCTGCGCGTACCATGCCAACCCGACAAGCGCGGTCAGGGCCGCGCCGCCAGCAATCCAGGCTGATCTTGCTATGCGCATGGGTTACCTATCGTTTAATATACCGGGGGAGAGTATATAACGGTCCACGGTATTCTGGCGCAATTTTAACGTCATGATATCGCTTATCCGACGCCACACTTTATGATGACGCGGGTGTTCATCCGTCACGGACGATCGAGGTCGGGCATGAGGCATAAAGGATCGGCGGCTGCTCTTGTACTGATGGCATTGGTCGTGACCGGCTGCAGCGCCTTTCAGGGTGCAGATATATCGCAAAATACGCCCGGCGCTCAGACTGAGCAAACGAAGCTCGCGCCTCTGCCCGCCGTCGCGCCGGGCGCGGCGGGGCAGGGTGTGGCGGCATCGCCGCCAAGGTCTGACATCTTAACGTCATCATCGAACCGCCCGAGCATCCCGCCGATTGCCGTGCCGCCCGCACTGCCCGCTGACCAGACGGGCGCAGCCCTTCAGCCTTCCGCTTCTCTCGACCGTCCGCTTGCGACATTGCCGCCGCCGCGTGCGCCTGGGTCGCTGGCGGGAGCAGCGATTGCAACAGCGCCAGCAACGGGACCGGCCTTTACACCGCAAACGCCACGGTTTCTCTCAGGCGACTGGCGTGTCGGTGAACCCGGCGCGCCAACGCCCTGCCGCCTCGTCCTCTCCTCATCCGGCGTTGCCGGGGTTCTGGATGCAACGACGCAAGGATGTGCTTCGGTTGAGTTGTCGCGGACCGCCGCCTGGCAATCGCGGGGCGAGGATATCGTGTTGCTGGATCAGCGCGCCTCGCCCATCGTTCTCTTCCGGCCGGTGGGGGCGAACCGTTATGAAGGGCTTGGTCTCGTCGGCGCTACCTTCGTCCTGTCACGCTAGAGCAAATGGCGTTTACACGGACTGGCAATCTGCTCTCAATCGGATTGTTGTCGCATGCTGTTATCGAAAAACCGGCTTCCACTTTTTCGCAGCCTGCTCTGGGAGCGGGTAATTCCTGCCTTGTCGCTGAGGGTCCGGTTCTGTAACGCTCTGGCGCTATGACGCGGGGGCTTGCCATTTTCATCATGACAGACGGGGCATTGCTCAGCTCATGAGCGTGCGCGAGCGATATGACGCACTGGTTGATGCGGGCAGTATCGAGCGCGATGGGGCTCAATTGCTGGCGGTTGACCGGCTTGACCATCTGGCCTCCATCCTCCCCGACGTCATGGTTGCGTCGAAAAGCGGAGCGCTGGGGTGGCTGTTTAACAAATCGTCCAGCGCGCCACCGCCCCGCGGTCTTTATATTTACGGCGATGTCGGTCGCGGCAAGACGATGCTGATGGACCTTTTCTACTCAGCGCTCGCGGTTCCGCGCAAAAGGCGGGTTCATTTTCACGCCTTCATGGCCGATGTTCATGAGCGCATCCACTCGGTCCGGCAAGCAGTCAAACGAGGCGACAGCCAGGCGGAGGACCCGATATCGCCGGTCGCGCGCGCGCTTGCCGATGAGGCTCGGGTGCTGTGTTTTGACGAGTTTTCGGTGACCGATATCGCCGATGCCATGGTGCTTGGCCGGTTGTTCGAGCGGCTGTTTGGTCATGGCGTCGTGGTGGTTGCAACTTCGAACGTGCCGCCGAGTGAACTCTACAAGGACGGGTTGCAGCGCCAGAATGTCATGCCGTTCATCGCGCTCTTGAACCAGCGGATGAATGTCATCGAGCTTGCCGCGCGTACCGATTTCAGGCTGGAGAAACTGCAGGAGCGGCCGTCCTATTATGTGCCACTTGATGCGCGAACAGCGCGCGAAATGGATGAAGTGTGGGCGCGCCTGTCAAGCGGCATTGAATTGCCCAGGCGTCTCGCCGTTTCCGGGCGTGAATTGAGCGCGCCGCGGACAGCGCTCGGCTCGGCGCGCTTCACCTTCAGCGATATCTGCGAAAAGCCGCTTGGCCCATCCGATTATCTTGCGGTGGCGCGCACCTTTCATACCCTCGTGATCGACGGCATCCCGCGTATGAATTTCGAGCATCGTAATCCGGCGAAGCGATTCATCACACTGATTGATGCCATGTATGATCATGGTACCAAGCTCATTGCCTCGGCCGAAGCCGAACCGTTTCAACTGTTTTACGGCGAAGTCGGTCATGAGGCCTTTGAGTTCCGCCGTACCGCCTCGCGTCTGATCGAGATGCGCTCGACGTCTTACCTGTCGCGGCCGCACGAGACGCGCGGCGGCGCGTTTGTGCCGATCGAGACCTGAGACGAGCCGTGACACCGCGACATGGGTACAAAAACCAGGGAGCCGATAATTTGTTTGTCTCGCCGGGCAACAGGCGTCATGACGTCACGCGCACGACTTTTCCTGATGTACGGCGACCAGAGCGTCAGCGCCCCTGCGACAGAGGTTGGTTTTCATGACAACTCAAGCTGATGAGCCCGATGATAAACCCGAGGCTGACACGATGCGGGGCGTCGCGAAAGCGAAGCTCGAACGGCCGCGCTGCCTCGTCACAGGTTATGAGACCAAGCGACGCAAGACGGTGCGGCTTGACGCGCTGCGCCCGTCGCTTGCCGAGTTGATCCGCGACGATTTTCCCGAGGCTGCGGGCGATGCGGTCATCAGCCGGCAGGCTCTGGCGGGATACCGCAATCGCTACATCACGGAATTGCTGACGCGGGAGCGCGGTGAATTATCGACGCTGGAGCAGGACGTCATCAAGAGCCTCCAGACCCATGAAACGCTGGCGGAGAACACCGACGAGGAATTTACCG
>JAKFVK010000268.1 GCA_021732205.1 Hyphomicrobiales bacterium
TACGGATTATCGATGTTCCCAACGCGCCTGGCAGTCGCGTGCTGCGCGCGGCGCCCGAGCCGCGGCTGGTGGAGAAGAGCCGTCACGGGCTGCTTCCCAGGATCGCACCTGATGGCACGAAGCCGTCCGTGTTCTACGCGCGCCCCTTCGATCCGGCCGCCTCCAACCGGTCAAGCGCCGCACCACGCATTGCCGTTCTGTTTGGCGGGCTTGGTCTGTCGGCCAATCTGACCAGCGAAGCAATTGCCAAATTGCCAGCTGAAGTCACGCTCGCCTTCGCGCCTTACGGCTCCGCCCTGCAGGCGCAGGTCAACAAAGCGCGCTCCGATGGCCATGAGGTGATGCTTCACATGCCCATGGAGCCCTTTGATTTTCCAGCCAATGATCCCGGGCCGCAAACCCTGCTGTCGACGCTAACGGTTGATCAGAATCTCGACCGGCTGCATTGGGCGATGACGCGGTTTTCCGGTTTCACCGGGCTTGCCAACTATATGGGCGCGAAGTTTGTGACCAGCGAGGAGGGGCTGAAGACGCTGTTTACCGAATTGAAGCGTCGCGGTCTGAGCTTTGCCGATGATGGTTCGGCGGCACGCTCGCGCACGCGCGAGATTGCCCGCCAGACCGGTATTGCCTTCACACGCGGGGCGCTGACGATTGATGCGGTGCCGACCCAGCAGCGGATCGATGAAGCGCTCGCCGCCCTTGAAAGCGAAGCGGAGCAGAAGGGCTTTGCGATGGGCGTTGCCTCAGCGCTGCCGATTTCGATCGAGCGGGTGGCGCGCTGGGCCAAGGCGATCGAGCGCAAGGGTTTTGTTCTGGTGCCGGTCAGCGTGCTGACATCGGCGACGAAGTAGGCTGAGTTGATCAAGTGGTGTTCGCTTGCGCCAGGATGATTATTCACACAGCAAGATGTGCGCAGATGTGCAACACCGTAGGTGGCCTGGCGCCGGTTAAAGCGATGTTATAGCGGATTGCCTTCGTGATGATGATTGATCGACACCCGGACTATCGCCCCTGCGTCGGGGTGATGCTGATCAATGGCGATGGGCTCGTCTTTGTCGGCAAGCGCAAAAAAGAACGCGGCAGCACATTGCCCTCTCATCCCTGGCAGATGCCGCAAGGGGGCATTGACGACGGGGAGGCGCCGCAAGCGGCCGCCTTTCGCGAATTGCATGAAGAGACCAATGTGCGCCGCGCCAGCCTTCTTGCGGAAACTCCCGACTGGTATCGCTATGACATTCCGAAAACCTATGGCGCAAAGGTGCGCTCCTGGCGTGGCCAGACGCAGAAATGGTACGCCCTGCGTTTTGAAGGTAGCGAGGAGGAGATCGATGTTCTCCGCCCAGGTGATGGCGCCTTCAAGGCCGAGTTCAGTGCCTGGCGCTGGGTGAAGGCGGCTGACCTGCCGGGGCTGGTCGTGCCGTTCAAGCGGGACGTCTATGTCAAGGTGTTGACCGTCTTTCGGCCATTCGTCAGCGACTGAACATCATCATCGCATCGCGGCGGCGCTGTCCTTGGCTGCTTGTAGATAGTGGCGCCTTATGGCGGCATCGGCGCGGTTCATATCGTAGAGGCCGAGATAGCGGATCGCGGCGCCAGGGCGGATGGTGGCGCGCAGAAGGCGTTTGACGATGAGGCGTGGCGGATCGCCCATCAGACGCGCCCGCCAGCGCGTGCCGCCATAGGTGGCGATCACCAGCAGGCGGCGCAGATTATGCAGACAGGGCCGGGCCTTGCCGTTCTTCATCTCGAACGACACGCCGGGCAGAAAGACGCGGTCGAAGAAGCCCTTGAGGATGGCTGGAAAGCCAAAATTCCAGATGGGCGTGACAATCACCAGTGCGTCAGCTGCCTGAAGGCGTCGCACGTAATCCTCGACCGGCGCGCGGTTATCAGGAATCGCATGGTAGGCAAGGCGCTCGCCCCGGCTCAGAACGGGATTGAATTTCTCGAGATTGAGATCGAGCATGTCGACAACATGCCCGCCATCCTGAAGGGTTTGAGCGACTTGCCGGTTGATTTCGGCGCAGAAGCTGGTTTCGGCGGGATGGGCGTACAGAACCAGGACGCGCATCAGCCGACACTGTCCTGCATGCCGGGAAAGAGATAGAGCTTGTCAGCAGAAAAATCATGATGCGGATCGTCCCAGGCAATCATTTTGCCGGGATTGAGCAGCCCTTTGGGGTCCGCCTCGCGTTTGAAAGCAAGCTGCACCGGATTTGATTGTTTCATACCGCCTTCCTCCAGCGTGTAGCGATGTGGATTGAAGACCGGGCAACCATTGTCTTCAAACAGGCGGACGATTTCATCAAGCCGCTCAACGCTGGTGAAGCGCAGCAGGGGCAGGCCGAAGGCGGTGACGGTGCCGTTGAAGCGGGTGAATTCAAGATGGACCGGCACCTCATCGCCCAGCAGATGATGCATGCGCTCGACAAGGGCCAAATGGCCGGGTGCGGGATAGAGCACCTGCAGATAGGTGATCGTCGGGTCGACCCGCAGCGCCCGCAATGTCGTGTGGTTCCATGTCAGCTCATAGACCGGCGGCAGACCCTTGCTGTCGGCGGCGCTTGCGGCATCGGAACGGAAGGTGATGCGCCCCTTATACTGCTCGACCGCCCATTGAAACGCGTCGATGGCGTGCGGGGCGATCATCGCAATGATGACGCTGTCATTGCGGGTCAGGAACTTCTGGTGGCGCAGGAAGTAGTCGAACGGCACGGGAGCACCGACCACCGCCAGTTCCTTTTTCAACAGCCCGTCCATCACGCCAAGCTCATTGGCACAGCGCGCGGCGCTCATCACGTCATCGAAGCTGACGAGCGTCTCGATCCATTCGTAAGCAGGCGCCAGCGGCATCTCGACTTCGATGATGATGCCGTTGGTGCCATAGGCATGCGAGACCTTATGGAGGTCAGCGCCGCGAATATCGAGAATGCGCGGCGTTGCTTCCATCGTCAGCACGCGCAGGCGGATGATGTTGCCCAGATCGCGCAATCCTCCCCACTGGATCGAGCCGACACCGCCCGAGCCGCCGGCAATGAAACCGGCAATCGTCGCGGTGCGGGCGGTGGAGGGATGGAGGCGCAATTCCTGGTTTGAATGGGCGCGGGCGGCGGCATCGATATCGCCCAGGATGGCGCCGGGGCCCGTGATGACGCGGCCAGGTGCAATGAGACGTATGTCGTTGATAGCCGAAACATCGAGCACCAGCCCGCCGGCAAGCGGCATGGCCTGGCCGTAATTGCCGGTGCCCGCGCCGCGCACGGTCACTGGCAAGTCATGGGCATAGCAGGCGGTGAGCACGCGCGAAATGTCGGCTTCGCTGGTGGCATACACCACGAGGTCAGCGGTGATGTGATCAAGCTGTGATTTCAGTACAGGCGAGTACCAGAAAAAATCCCGGCTCTTCTGTTTGACAATGGCGATGTTTTCTTCAAGGCGCAGGCCGGCCAGTTCAGCTTTCAGTTTGGCAATCGCGGTCATTTTGGTGGTCCGACAAAGGGGTCAAGTTCGGCATAGTCAGGCAGTGTGGTGTCGATGGCGCGGCCGGCACGTATCACGGTACGGTCGGCTTGCGGGCGGGCGAGGAGTTCGGTCCAGGAACGGGCGCGAAAGAGAACGAGATCAGCGCCGCGCTTGGCGCCGATCATGCCATATTGCGCCAATCCCATCATCTGTGCCGGTGCCGCGGTGACGGTGCGTGGCCAGTCGCCGACAGGGTGGTCGAAATGGGCGATACGGGTTGCCTCGCGATAGACTTCGAGCGCATCAAGATCGCCGTAAGCATAGAAAGGATCGCGTGTATTGTCGGATGCGACAGCAACGTCAACCCCCGCCGCCTTCAGTTCGTGCAAAAGCGTGACACCGCGATAGCGCGGGGTGACGCCGGCATGGCGCTCCTGCAGATACATGTTGCACATCGGCAGCGATACAACGCCAATCCCGGCGGCGGCCAGCCGGGCGATGGTGGTGGTTTGCTCTTCCTCCGGCTGGCGGGTGAGCGAGCAGCAATGGCCGACCACAATGCGACCTTCGAAGCGCGTCGCCAGCGCCTTGTCGGCGATCATCGCCAGTGACCGGCTTTCGGGGTCCTGCGTTTCATCAACATGGAAATCGAGATCAAGCCCGCGCTCGCTGGCGAGTGCAAACACATTGTCGAGGGCGGCTGTGAGATTGGGCGTGCGATAGGTGACGCAGCCAAGCGCGCCGCCGGCCTTGCCCACCAGGCCGGCGATTTTGCTGGCAAAGGCGCGCTCGCACAAGAGATCAGCCGAGGCGAGCGACGAAAACTGCAGGTCGATGCGGCCTTTCCACGCGGCGCGTAATTCCGGCACCAGCGGCCAGGTGATGTCTTCCTGTCCAAAGGCCGAATCGATGTGGGTGCGGATGGCGACCGTGCCGTGGGCATAGGCGGCGCGCAGGGAAAAATTCATGCGCGCCCATAGATCCTCGCGTGACCAATGGGCCTTGCGATCGAGCTTCACATTGTCGAGAGCGCCGTGAAACGTCCCGTCAGGATTACGCCGCCGCGGCCAGATATGTCCCTTGTCGAGATGGGTATGAACGTCGACAAAGCAGGGAAAGACGATGCCCGAGGCAAGATCGATGCGTGTCACACCTTGTGGCGCGGCATCCGGTGGCAGGATACCGGAGATGTGATCATTGTCGATCACGATCGACAGCGCCACCAGATCATCGCTGTGCGGCAAGTCATCACCGCCTTCAACCAGACAACGGGGTGCCCGGGCGTTGGCGATGATGTAACGGCGGTCGTCGGGTAATCGGGCAAAGCCATACTGCATGATCGGCAAAGCAGCATGATGGCGGGTTTCGGGCAAGCCCGCTTTTACAGCACATGTCGCACCTCGTCCCATCTTGCACCGGGCTGGTTACCTCACTAGCCTTGCGCCATGTTCATCCATCACACGCCAGCCGGCATCCGGCCGCCTTTCGCCAATTACAGTTTTGGAGTTGAGGTGCCACCGGGTGCCCGTCTGCTCTTCTGTTCGGGGCAACTCGGCATCACGCCAGATGATATCATCCCGGAAAGCGCGGAAGAACAGGCCGCGCTGTGCTTTCGGGCGATTGGTCTGGTGCTGGCGTCAGCTGCCATGGGCTTTGGCGACCTCGTCCGCCTCAACGCCTATGTCACGTCCCCCGACCATCTTCAGGCCTACATGCAGGTCCGTGATCGGCATATCACCAGCCCGCCGCCCGCATCGACGCTGATGATTGTCTCAGGCTTTGCCAATCCCGCCTTCAAGGTCGAGATCGAGGCGGTGGCGGCCAGCATGACCACGCGAAAGGATCGCTGATGACCACGCTGCCCAAGCGCCGCTGGCAGGATATGACCACGCGGGATTTTGCCGCCGCGCCCGGCCATAACTGGGTGGCGATACTGCCGGTGGCAGCGATCGAGCAGCACGGGCCGCATTTGCCGCTGTCGACCGATACGACGATTGGCGAAGCCTATATGGCGCGTGTGCTTGAATTGCTGCCCGATGACCTTCCCGCGACCTTCCTGCCGATCCAGGCCATCGGTAAATCGAATGAGCACATCGCCTTGCCCGGCACGCTCACCCTGTCATGGGACACGCTCACGCGGGTTCTGGTCGAGACCGGCGAAAGTGTAGCGCGGGCAGGGGTGAAAAAGCTTATTCTGGCCAATTCGCATGGCGGCAATATCTCGGTGCTGGACATCGTGGCGCGCGAACTGCGGGTTGATCATGGCATGCTGGCGGTGGCGACCCACTGGTCGCGGCTGGCCGGCCTTCCCGCCGGCCTCTACAGCGATTGGGAAAATCGTTACGGCATCCATGGTGGCGACATGGAAACCTCGGTGATGCTGGCCGCGCGGCCTGATCTGGTGCACATGGACAAGGCTGAGCGGTTTGCCTCAGCGCAGGAGCGCTTCGCCCAGCGTTTCACTCATCTGCGCGCGCATGGCACGGCTGCCTTTGGCTGGCAGGCGCAGGATCTGTCTGATGCCGGGACGGTGGGCGATGCTTCACTTGCCAGCGCCGACAAGGGCCGCGCGACGATTGACCACATCGCCCGCGCCTTCGTCGACCTGATCGCCGATGTGGCGGCATTCGATATGAATGACCTGTTCGAGCCCAATCCGGGGCCTCAAAGATGACCGGCGCGGTCGAGGAATTCCTCGCTGATATCGCGGGCATTGCGGTGGCAACCGATGATGCCACGATCAAGCTCAAATCGCGCGACTTCTTCTGGTTTTCTCCGATCCTCAAGCCGCAACTTGAGACAAAACGGGCGCGCGCCATCGTCAGGCCAGCCAATCGCGAGGAATTGCGGCGTATCATGGCATCTGCCTGCCGTCATCGGGTGGCGTTGACGACACGTGGCGGCGGCACCGGCAATTACGGGCAGAGCGTGCCGCTTGATGGCGGTATTGTGATTGAAACAACCGGGCTTGATCGCCTGCTTGCCAATGTTCCCGGCCTGGTGACGGTCGAGGCCGGCAAGATGATGCTTGATATCGACCGCGAGATCGAGAGCAGCGGTTTTGAATTGCGGATGTTTCCCTCCACCCGCCAGCACGCCACCATTGGCGGCTTTGTCTGTGGCGGGGCGGCCGGCGTCGGCTCATGCACCTGGGGGCAGATTGGTGATCCGGGCGCGGTGCAGGCGCTGCGTCTGATGACGATGGAGGAGGAGCCGCGCGAACTGCGGCTTGAAGGCGATGAGGTGATGCAGGCAGTCCATGCCTACGGCGTCAACGGTGTCGTCACTGAAATCGACCTGCCGACGGCGCCGCTCTTCCCCTGGGCCGAACAGATCGTCGCTTTTCCCAGTTTGATCGCGGCGGCTTCCTTCGGGCAGGGGCTGATCGAGGATCAGGTGATCGCCAAGAAGCTCATCAGCGTCCACGCTCCCGGCATTGCGCCTTATCTGAAGCGGATTGCGCCGCTGGTTGGCGCTGATGAAGCCTTTGCCATCATCATGACCAGCGAACCGCAGCGCCCGTCCGTGCGGCGCCATATCACACGCCATGGCGGGCGCATGGCGTACGAGCGCGACAGCGAGGCAGCCCGGCGGGCGGCGTTTTTCCATGATGGCGCGATGCCGCCGCTTTACGAATATTGCTGGAACCACACGACGCTGCACGCCATCCGCCTTGATCCCTCGATCACCTATCTGCAGGTCCTGTTCCCGGCCGGGCGCAATATCGAACGGCTCGCCTGGGCGGAGAGCGCGTTTGCCGGAGAGATTTTCTGGCATTTAGAATTTCAGCGCCGCCTTGGCACCTTTACCAATTCCTCTCTGCCGCTGGTCAAATTCACCACGCCCGAGCGGCTCTTCGAGATCATGGCGATCCTTGAAGATAACGGGCTTCAGGTCGCCAATCCGCACATCTTCACGTTGGAAGGCAAGGGATGGAAGCGGATCAAGGCGGATCAGGAGGGCCTGAAGCGTCAGTCCGACCCGTATTTCCTGCTAAATCCCGGCCGGCTGCCGAGCCTTGAGGAGGCGCATCGCCGCCAGGCGGCCGAATAGGTGCGGACCCTTGCGCTGTTAGCGGGACACGCCTTTAATCTGCTCGCAGAAAAGCGGGGGAAACAAATGGGCACGACATCCTATGGCGCCCTGGTGGCGATAGCCAGTCTTGGCATTGGTTTGATCACAGGGGGACAGGCAATGGCAGCAGATGAGGCGGCGCGCGCTGAACTGGCGGCAAGTGGCAAGCTCAGGGTCGGTGTGGCGTTTGCGCCGTCGGCT
>JAKFVK010000270.1 GCA_021732205.1 Hyphomicrobiales bacterium
TACAACTTCGGGCGAAGGCTCAAGACCCTCAAAGGCCTCACGCCTTACGAGTTCATCTGCAAACAATGGACAATCGACCCCGAAAAGTTCACTCTAAACCCGTTCCATCAAATGCCGGGACTGAACACCTAGGGTCCAGACCCATTCATGTCAGCGCAACGGTCGCTGGCATGAATAGGTGTGGACCTTAGCACTTTCTTGCGCTGTCGCCCGTTGGCCAATCGGTACTGAACGAAAAGCGTGATTTCGCCGGAGGCGGTTCGATATGCGCCCAGCCCACGCAGGTCGCTGTCCCAAGCAATTGTCCGTAGTGCGTCGGCTTCCACGAAATGTTTGATCAGTGCGGCGGACGTGAATTTCAGCTTAGCCATATCTGCACCAGTTCGTAGCGGATTCGTAACGCGCGACAGAAAGCACGTTGAAGCTACATACGGCGCAGAGGCATTGAAGCGAACACGCTTCAATGCCTATGATGGACAGGGATGCTTGAAGAAATCTAAGAAAACAGGCTGTTCGTAGTTGGGAAGCTGCGTTCTACCATTGAACGACGCCCGCGCAGAGGCTCTTGTAGCCACGCTTGCGCGCAAGGGCAATATCATCGGCGCTTAAGGGGCTGTCGGCAACGGGCGAACAAGACTATGATGGGGAATTATTCTGCACTCTTGCCACCACCGCGAAACGACATCACGATGAGCGACAGCACGACAACAATGATGACCGATGCCACGGCGCCAGCCAGCAGCCGCCCCTATCGGCTCGCGATTGCTTGTCTGGCCGGCGGTATTAGCGCAGCGGTTGCCGGCGCGCTGGCACTGTGGGCGGTTGAGGGGCCGCGCGTCTTCGTCGATATCCTGCTTGCCGGCGTCGCCGCCTGCCTGTGAAAGAGACCGCCAACGTGAAGCTCACTGCCAATCGCCTCGTCTTTCTGTTGTCGCTGCTCATTCTGGCCGCAGGGCTTGCGGCGCTGTCGTGGACACTCACATCCGGCAGAAACCAGCCGCAGGCGGTAAATCTGGGCGGCCCGTTTTCGCTCATCGACCAGAATGGCCGGACAGTCGACCAGACCATCCTTGCCGGCAAGCCGACGCTGCTGTTTTTTGGCTACACCCACTGCCCCGACATCTGCCCGACGCGGCTCTACGAGATGGCGCAATTCGTCGCCCGGATGGGGCCGCAGGGCAAGCGGCTCAATGTGGTGTTCGCGAGCGTTGATCCTGAGCGTGATACGCCGCACCTGCTGAAGGGTTATCTGTCCGGCTTCAGTGATGATTTCATCGGCCTCACCGGGTCGAGCCAGGCGGTGGCAGCCTTTGCCAGATCGTGGCGCGCCTTCTATCGCAAGGTCGGCGATACGCCCGACAGCTACTCCATGGATCACACGGCGGCGATCTATGTGCTCGATAAAAAAAGTGCGTTTGTCGCGCTCATCGATATCGAAAAGGCGCCCGACAAGGCAATGGCGCTGCTGCTGACGCTGCTGTAGGCGGCTCAGCTGTTGTGCGGCTGGCGGCCAACATGGTCGGTCTTTGCCCAGTAAAAGGGCGACCTTGCCAGATCAACCACCGCAATCCAGGCGGCAAGCGAAACCAGCACCCAATAGGCCGGCAGGCTCACGACATCGATCAGGCGCAGCCTGATACCGCTTCGCCTGGCGCCGATGGCGATCATGAGGATGGCGACGCCATGGCCGGCGACAAACAGGATGATGGCGGACGCCATCAGCAGCGGGCTGTTCGGGCTGTCGACCGGCATGATGGTCGCAAGCAGGATCATCATGCCAAAACACGACAAGGGGTAGATCAGCGCGGCGGCGAGCGTCGCGACAAGCGTGCCGGCGAGGGCGATCGAACCGCGCCAAGACAGGTCGCGCGTCAGCTGCAGCGGGTGCGACAGATGGACAAGCGCCGTCTGCATCCAGCCCTTCAGCCAGCGGCGGCGCTGGGAGAACCACGAGGTGAAGCGCGCGGGTGCTTCTTCCTGCGTCTGGCTTGCCACAGCGCCAATCGAATAGCCAAAGCGTGCCAGACGGATCCCAAGGTCGGCATCTTCGGTGACATTCCACGGATCCCAGCCCATGACGTGGCGGAGCGCGCTGGTGCGGAAGTGATTTGAGGTGCCACCCAGCATGACGGGCATGTCAAGGCTGGCAAGTCCGGGAATGACGACTCGAAACAAGGCCGCATATTCAAGCGCGAACTGGCGCGCAAGCCATGATGCATCGGCATTGTCGATGGCAAGCGGCGCCTGGACACACGCAAGACGTGGCCCTCCGCCAGCGAAAGCCGCAGCGGCGCAGCGTAATTGGTCAGGGGCAGGAATGTCCTCGGCATCAAAAATCGTCACCAGCTCGCCGCGGGCGAAAGCCAGGCCAAGCTGCAAGGCGCGCGGCTTGGTTCGCGGCAAGCCTGGCGGAACCTTGAGCACGGCGTAGCGGCGATCACCATCGACCGCCGCGATCGCCTCTCGCGTCTCCTCATCATCGCCCTCCAGCAGCAGGAGGAATTCGATGAACGGCGCCGGGTAATCAATCCGCCCCAGCGCTGCCAGCAATTGCGGGATGATCCGCGCCTCGCGATAGACCGGCACGAGCACTGAATAAGTCGGCAGTTTATTCTCGGGAAGGCGCGGCGCTGCTTCCTGGTCAGCCTTCAGCATGAAGGCACAACGCAAGCCCAAGGCAATCCCGAACACGATGGCAAGCGCGATCGTCGCAACCGCTACCGGCAGAAAAAGCGGCAGGTATCCCTCGGCAACGGCGATCAGCATCGCCGAGACGGCGAGGAACGACAGCACGAAGCACCGCCCGGCACGGCGCGGCGTATCATGCGCGCTCAAATCGGGGCGCTCTGTCAACAAGGGAGTGATGTGTGTGGCAAGCAGCCGGTCGCCAGCCTGAGCAATCATCGCCTCCCGGCCATCGTTCGGACAGGCAATCGCCAGGCGGGCCGGCGCATCGGGTCCTGCGACGAGCGTGAAGAGCCGCTCCACATCGCGGCCTTGCGGCATCAGCGCGTAGTAACGTTGGCCATGATGGTCGACGGGCAGGATGCGCGTTGCCAGGGGTGATGACAGGGCGCGCGCGCTGAAGGCATCATTGCTGATGGCGGCATCGCGCGGATCGATGAAGGGCAAGCCAAGCGCTCGGGCAAGGGCGCGGAGATAGGCCCTCTGCGTGCGCCCGTTGGCGCTGATGAGAATGTCGTGGGCGCTCACACCGAGATCTTCGGCCCGCGCCATGGCGGTGTTCAGCTCGCTGGCCGACACGCCGATATCGGCCAGAAACGCCAAATCAGCCGGATAAGCCGGATAAGCGAGGTAGGCGGCGCCTGGCTGTTCGCCAAGACCGGTCATGCCCGGCGCGTCCGTTGACCCTTGCGGCCATGCCGCGCCCGTAACACCGGCGATTTGATCGATTGAATGATCTGTCAATGCGGTTCCCGTTATCTTCTGGAACCGCGGATAGTATTTCGTACATGTTCTGCCGATTTTAAATTGACGTTCGCGTGTAAGACATTTCCTATATTCATAATGATTAAACCACATACAATAAATATTATTCCTAATAATTCTGTATTGTCAATTTGTTCTCCAAATACAATGTACGACAAAACAACACCAAAAACCGGTATAAGTAATGCAAACGGTGCTATATAGATTGACCCTCGCTTCTGTATTAGTGATCCCCATATATAATATGCAAATAATGTCGATATAATCGACGTATACAGAACCGAAAGAACTGAATTCGTGTTGATGTGCGTCGTCAGTGCGGCAACAGGATTTTCAAACAGACATGACGCCAGCAGAAAGGGAGCAACCGGGACGAGGCTGATCCATGTCAGAATATCGAACATGGGTATGTCCTTGTGCATTTTGAGGAGGTTGTTGAAAACACCCCAACAAACGGCACCGGCAAGAATGCAAGCCATGCCGAGCGCCGTCGATGCCTGGAACCCATCTGCCAGCAACAAGGCCATCCCAAGGAACCCGCAGGCAACAGCAACGCAACCGGTGCGCGTGATACGCTCGGCGAGAAACGTGACGGCAATCATGATGGTGAAAAACACCTGCGACTGCATGGCAACCGCAGCGATCCCGGCCGGCAGGCCAAAATAGATGCCAAGAAACAGGCAGCCGAACACACCGATGCCAAACACGCTCCCGAGAAGCATGATTTGCCCCAGGCCGATGGCCGGACGCCTGACACCAAAGAAAACCGGCAGGGCGCAAACAAAAAAGCGCAAGGCCAGAAACAGCAGCGGCGGGAGATCGCTCAGCCCCAGCTTGATGACGACGAAATTCAGGCCCCATACAAAGGTAACGAAGATCAGCAGAAGGGATTCGCGCCACGCCATGATCCGAACCGTTGCCCTGCTGCCAGTGCCAAAAGGTCAACCCGGACGAAACCGTCCGGGTTGGTGGGGCGCATGATGACCGCCGCGAGCGACAGGGGCGGGGCGGGTTCAGCCATGTGCGCTCGATTACTCGGCCGCCGTCATGATGCGGTCGCGCGGGTCTGCCTTGGGGCCGCCGATGATGATGGTTTTCTCGGGGATGGCGGCAAAGACGCGCTCGGGAAGATTGTACATTTTGGCCAACGTCGCGTTCGGTACGCCGCTCATCATTTCGGAAAACTCAATGGTCTGCGGCTCTTCATGCGACAGCACGACGAGGAAGCTCAGCCGTTCTTCTCCAAGATTTTCAATCCAGTGGAGATAGCCCTGCGGCACGAACGAGATATCACCGGGCTTGAGATCAAGATAATGCGTCTCCCCCTCCGGGCCGACAATGCCGACGCGGCCAACGCCGCTGACGCAGAAATCGAGTTGATGGGCGTTGGGATGGGTGTGCGGTTCGCGCACCGCATGCGCCTCAAGCTCGAGCGCCTGAACGGCCAGCCCCTTGAGCACAGGAAAATTCTTTGAACTCGCACGGTAGAAATCGCCATTGGCGAATTGCTTGAAGACGTTTTGCTTGAAGGCGAATTGATTGCTCATACGATGATCCTTCTTTGCCGTTTGACTGATTAATGATGGATACTCTTGTTTATTTATATTTATTGGTGTTTTACATTCACGTATCATTATAATATCTACTTGTTTCGATATAAATTTAAGAGGATTGATATTTGATTTTCAATTGAATTATATTTATGCTGAATTCAATCAATCTGAACGGTTGGTATCATGAGCACCCTGCGCAAGATCGATCCGCTGTTGCTGGAAGCCTTTGTCGCGATTGTAGAGACGGGGAGTTTCTCAGCCGCCGCCCAGCGCATCGGCCGAACCCCGTCGGCGATCAGCATGCAGATGACCAGGCTGGAAGCGCTATTTGCGCCGGCGTCTCTGTTTCAGGTGCACGGCCGGCGCAAACGTTTGACGGCCCGCGGCGAAGTGCTGCTGGTGCACGCCAGACGCATTCTGCAGATCAATGACAGCCTGTGGAACTCGATGGCGGCGGCTGGCGACCCTCATCTCATCCGCTTTGGCACTCCTGATGATTATCTCAATACGCTGCTGCCGAATGTTCTCGATCGCTTCGCGGCGGTTTATCCCGAGGCGGAAGTCGAGCTGACCTGCGAGCCCAGCGAAGCGCTCAACCAGCTTATCGAGCGCAGCAAGATCGATCTGGCGGTCGTGACCAAACGGCCTGATGATTGCGATTCGGAAGTCCTGCGCAGCGAACCAATCGTCTGGGTGTGCGCCAGTCGCGAGTTATTGCGGCGCGAACCGACGATGCCGCTCGCTCTCTTTCAGCCCGGGTGCCTGGCCCGGCAGCTGGCGCTTGATGCCTGCGTGAAGGCGCAATTGCCGCACAAGGTTGCCTATTCGAGCCCCAGCCTGTCGGGAGTGCTGACGCCGGTGCGCGCCGGGCTTGCCGCCGCGCCGATCGCCCGCTGTTCGGTACCGCCTGATCTGTTGATCCTCGATGAGGCGGACGGGATGCCGATGATCGAGCCGCTCCTCCTTGCCCTCAAACGCAGCAAAGCGCCGCTGCAAGGCGCGCTGGTCGATTTTCTTGCCAATGCGATTTCCTTGGAATTGCGGCGATAGGCAGCTCTCGCGTGATGGCGCCTGTCGCCACCCACAGCCTGTTCCATCGCCCGGGGGTTGCGGCTAGAAGCTTGACGATGACAAGATTTCTTCTTTTACCGATGCTCGTCATCCTGGCGGGCCCATTACTGGCACCATGGAGCCCGGCTCATGGCGATGAACAAGCCGCGACGCTTACCGTCCCCCATTACTGGGACCCCCAGCGGCGCATCGAAAGACCCAATCTCGCTGGCTTTACCGGAACTGTGCGCTTTCTCACCGCGCCCGATCATCCGCCCTTCAATTTTCTCAACGCGCAAAACGAGCTGACAGGCTTTAACGTCGAACTTGTTCAGGCCGCCTGCCTGGAGCTTTCGCTGCGCTGTACGATCCAGGCGCGCGGCTTCGACACGCTCCTGCCGGCTATTCGTGACAAGCAGGCCGATGCCGCCATCGCCGGACTGGCGCTGACGCCGGCGCTCAGGCGCGACATGGATGTCGGCGATGTCTATCTGCACAATCCCGCCCGCTTCGTGGTTCGCCGCGCCAGTGAGGCGTTTGCAACTGATGGCGAAGGGCTTCGTGGCAAAAATATCGGCGTGGTTACCGGATCGGCCCATTCTGCCTTCCTCAGCTTCTATTACAAAGCATCAAACCTCAAGCCCTACCCGACCGCCCAGCTGGCACGCGACGCGTTGAAAAAAGGCGAGGTCGAGGCGGTATTTGGCGATGCCGTCAGCCTGTCGTTCTGGATTAACGGCACCGCTTCGGACAATTGCTGCACCTTCCGCGGGGGTGCCTTTGATGAAAGCCGGTTCTTCGGCGAAGGCTATGCCATTGTGTTCCGCAACGGGGCGAGTGCGCTGCGCCAGGCGTTTGATCACGCTTTGCTGCGCTTGGCCGAGCGAGGCGTCTATTCCGAAATTTATCTGCGCTGGTTCCCAATCAGCCTTTATTGAGACGCGCCGTAGCGTTTTGCCGCAGATGTCTTGTCCGGGGGTGGCGTCAGCCGAGCGAGGTGATCGCCCTCGGAAAATCATTTTTCTTTTGGGAAACATGGCCTAGGTTCCGCCACCCGCAGTGGAGTTGAGAATGTTGATTGCCGAGGACCTACGCAATGCCGCCGAGGACAGCACCGCCTGGCCGTTCCAGGAAGCGCGAAAGATCATCGCCCGCCTTGCCAAACAGCCGAAAGAGCGTGTCATCTTCGAAACCGGCTACGGTCCCTCCGGTCTGCCGCATATCGGTACATTCGGCGAAGTGGCGCGCACCTCGATGGTGCGCC
Source organism: Hyphomicrobiales bacterium (assembly GCA_021732205.1). GTDB lineage: Bacteria > Pseudomonadota > Alphaproteobacteria > Rhizobiales > UBA4765 > Raskinella. Next base: position 7,318 of record JAKFVK010000270.1, read on the forward strand.
ACGCCTTCCGTGTCCTGACCGATGACAAGATCGCGACGCGCCTCATCTGCTTTTCCGACGACATGGACGGCCTGCGCAAAGTGCCGGAGAACGTCCCGAACCGGGAGATGATGGAGCGCCATCTCGGTAAGCCGCTGAGCCGCATTCCTGACCCGTTTTCAAACGAGCATCCGTCATTTGGCGCCGCCAACAATGCGCGCCTCAGGGGGTTTCTTGACACTTTCGGCTTCGACTATGAATTCCTCAGCGCGACCGACACCTATATGTCAGGGGCTTTCGACAAGGCGCTGCTGCGGCTTCTTGAGGTCTATGACGAGGTGATGGCGATCATCCTGCCGACGCTCGGCCCGGAGCGGCGGGCAACCTACTCGCCTTTCCTGCCGATTTCACCGACTAGCGGTATCGTGTTGCAGGTGCC
>JAKFVK010000032.1 GCA_021732205.1 Hyphomicrobiales bacterium
CGCTCTATCTGCTCTCACGAGGGAGTGCCGATGCCTGTCTATTATTTCCTGCGCCGCTGCGTGACCGTCGCCTGGGACGCCTATTGGCGCTTCACCTATAATGATGGCTGGGCGATTGCGAGCCACATCGCGCTGTCGGCGTTGCTGGCAATCTTTCCCTTCCTTATTTTTGTGACCGCTCTGGCCGCTTTCTTCGGTACCGTCGATCTCGCCAATCAGGTGGTCGACCTTCTGTTTGCCGCCTGGCCCGACCGTGTCGTCGTACCCATCCGCACTGAACTTGCCAATGTCCTGAGCAATCAGCGCCGCGATCTCCTGACCATCGGCGCGGCGTTGATGCTGTGGTTCTCGTCATCGGGCGTCGAGGCTGTCCGCATCGGTCTCAACCGCGCCTATGGCGAGCGCGAGACGCGCTGGTGGTTCCAGACGCGGGCGCAATCGATGTTCTTCGTCGTCCTTGGCGCCATCGGGCTTCTGGCGCTGTCGTTTTTCATCGTTCTGGCGCCGGCGGCCTTCCAGGCGGCTGAAGCCCTGTTCCCCAATCTCGCCGTCCAGATCGACGAATTGCAGCAGCGCGTGCTGACCTCGCGCTATGCGATTACGGCTGCCATCCTGCTGACGGCGCTCCTTTGCGCCCATCTGTTTCTGCCGGCCGGCTCGCGACGCCTGCGTGACGTGCTGCCTGGCATCGCCGTGACACTCGTCCTTTGGATCGTTGCCGCAACGACTTTTGCCTATTACCTGACGCGCTTTGCCAATTATACCCGCACCTACGCCGGCTTCGCCTCGGTGATGATCGCCCTGGTGTTTTTATACTTCATCGCCGTCATCTTCATTCTCGGTGGCGAATTGAATTCAGCATGGCTGCGCTCGAGGCAGGCCAAACCTGCACCAGCCCCAACCCTCTTTCCCATCGATCGCTGAGGAAACGATATAAAAGCTAGGCACTGCCGAGCAGAATTCCGGTGAGAAAGACGAGAAACCCGCCAAGCACCACCTGAAAGGCCGCCCGCAGGAAGGGCGTGTCCATATATTTGGCGCGGATCCACGCAATCACCCACAATTCGATGAGAACGATGACGCTTGCAATCGCGGTGGCGATCCAGAAGGCATTGGGGACGCGATCAGGCACCAGATAGGGCAGCGTATGGCCAACGCCGCCAAGCGTCGTCATGATGCCGCATACCGCACCGCGCAGCCACGGCCCGCCGCGCCCCGTCATCGAGCCATCATCCGACAGCGCTTCGGCAAAGCCCATGGAAATTCCGGCACCGATGGAAGCTGCCATGCCGATCAGGAACGTTTCCCAATTATTCTGGGTGGCAAAGGCCGCCGCAAATACCGGAGCAAGCGTTGACACTGAACCATCCATCAATCCCGCCAGTCCGGGCTGGACATATTGCAGGATGAACATGCGCTTTTGCGTCGCCTCTTCTTCGGCGCGCGCGTCCGGCGTCAGATTGGCTTCCTCAAGCTTGCCGGCCATATGCTCATGGCTCGCTTCGGCTGCCGCCAGATCGCCCAGCAGCTTGCGGATATCAGGGTCGCTCGCCCGCGCCATGGCGGTTCGATAAAATCGCGCCGCCTGATATTCCATCGTCGCCGCCTCGCGGCGCACGAGGTCAAGCGTCAATGGCTGAAGCGTCCACACCGGCTTGTGGCGGATAAAACCCGAGACATCCTCGCGACGTACCAGCGGGATGTGATCGCCGAACTTGCTCTTGAACAGATCGATGAGGGAGCGGCGATGGCCGTCCTCCTCGACCGCCATTTCCTCGAAGATGCGCGCCGAGGCGGAAAAATCAGTGCGAAGCCGCTCGGCGATATCGCGATAGCGATGCGCGTCCTCTTCCTCTGCAGCAATGGCAAGCGCCAGTATTTCCTTCATCGACAGGCTGTCGAACGAGCGGCGTGAGAGCTGAAATCGGAACACGGATGCGATGCCTTCCAACAAGATTAATTTAGAGACATTCTAAACTGAGCAGATGCGGTTTGTGAAGCCCGCCGGGAGCCGGATCGTCTTACGCGACAATATGCGCCAGCGCCGCCCGCAGATCCTGCGGAACGGGAACGGGGCGGCGGGTTTTCGAATCGACATAAACGTGAACGAAATGCCCCTGCGCGGCGCATTCCTGCCCGCCCTCGGCGAAAATACCGATCTCATAGCGCACCGAACTCGTGCCGATCCGGGCAGCGAGCACGCCCGCTTCCACAATCTGGGGATAGGACAGGGCGGAAAAATAGCTGCACCCCGTTTCGACCACGAGCCCGACAACGGCGCTCTCCAGCGGCTTTAATCCGCCTTCCTCGATCAGAAAGCGGTTGGCGGCGGCGTCGAAAAACGACAGGTAAACCACATTGTTGACGTGGCCATACATATCATTGTCCGACCAGCGCGTCGTGATGGTCGTAAAGTAGCGGAAATCGCTGCGCGGGCGCGGCGCCGCCCTCATGCGAGCGCCTCGCTCAGGAATTGTCCGCCAAGCCTCAGCCCGTCGCCATCAATACCATGGCCAAGCCCCGGGCAGACATGGAAGCGCGCGGGTCGGCCCGCTTCACCCAGCGCCTGGGCCGCAGCAAACATGAAACCAACCGGCAGGACCTGGTCCTGATCGCCGTGGATGAGCAGGATCGGCGGGGTAGCGATCGCTTCACCCAGGTGCTCTGGTCCAGCGAGCATGCCTGAATAACCAAGAATGGCGCCTGGTCCCCGGGCGCGGCGCAAACCGACGTGAAGGGCCATCATCGTCCCTTGCGAGAAGCCAACCAATGCCAGCTTCGTGTCGTCAAGCGCCAGACGTTTCAGTTCGCTGTCGAGATAGGCGTTGAGACCCGCAGCCGCCGCACTCGTACCGCGCCAGGTCTCGGAGGGGTCGCGCATGGTAAGCGCAAACCATTGCCGGCCCATAGGGGCTCCCGCGCAGGGCTCGGGCGCATGCGGGCTCGAAAACGCTGTATCAGGCAAAATCTGCCCCCAATGGCGCCCGATATCGATGAGATCATCGCCATTGGCGCCATAGCCATGGATAAAAACCACAAGGCTTTTTGCTTTGCCACCCGAATTCGGCGCCAGCCGCGGACCATTGAGCATGACCTACCCCGTTACCCCTTCACGCATTTTGACAACGCGGTAATAAGCCCAGAGCAGACGCGCCGCAACGCCGCGCCAGGGCCGCCAGCCGTCCGCCATGGCAAGCAAAGCCCGTTCCTTCGGCCGATCGTCGTGACGAAAGGCGATCCGCACCGCCTCCTGCAAAGCCAGATCGCCGGCAGCAAAAGCATCGCCATGGCCCAGACAGAACAGGCAATAGATATCGGCCGTCCACGGACCGATGCCGGGCAGCGCCGTCAATTTCGCCCGCACCCCTTCGCTGTCGAGCGCAAGCAGCTCCTCATGATCAAGCTCACCCCTGACCACGGCCTTGGCGGCGGCCTTGAGCGTTTTCACCTTGGCAGCCGACAGGCCGGCGGCACGCAGCGTCGCATCGCGCTTCAAGACAAAGCGCTTGGGATCGAGATCAGGAACCAGCGCCTCGACCCGTGCCTCGATGGCATTTGCTGCCTTGACCGATAATTGCTGCGCAATCACGATACCGGCAAGGCCGGCAAAACCACCCGGGGAGCGGCGCAGGGGAAGCGGTCCGGCAAGGGCGCTCATCTCGGCAAACACCGGCTCACGGCTGATAAGCCAAGCGAGCCCGGTGGCAATATCCGCGTGCGAATCGATGCGAGTGCTCATGGAGTTTTCCTAGCATGGGGACGATGGCGAACGGGAGGGTGGCGCGCCTGCGCTTTGCGCCATCTCCCAACGGGGCGCTACACCTTGGTCATGCCCTCTCGGCCCTGCTCAATGCCGAAGCGACGCGGCGCCTCAGCGGGCGGTTTCTCGTGCGCATCGAGGATATCGACCAGACCCGCAGCACTCCGGCGCACATCACCGACATGCGCCACGATCTCGCCTGGCTGGGGCTCGATTGGGAAAAGCCCGAGCGCCGCCAATCGACCCGAATGGCCGCCTATGGCGCCGCCCTCGACAGGCTGAAGCAGCAGCGGCTCGTCTATCCCTGTTTCGCCAGCCGCAGCGAGATTACGACGGCCATCGCCAATCATATGGACTGGCCGCGAGACCCTGACGGCAGTCCGCTCTATCCGGGCTTGTGGCGCGACGCCGACCACAGCACCATCGCTGCCCGGCTGGCGGCTGGCGACAGACCAGCCTGGCGGCTCGACATGAGGCGCGCGAGTAAACAGGTGGGCGCGGTTGCCTGGCATGAACTTGGCACCGATACGCCACGCATGATCGACAGCGATCCGGCCATGTGGGGCGATGTGGTGCTGGCACGCAAGGATATCGCGACGAGCTATCATCTTTCCGTTGTCGTTGATGACGCATCGCAGGGCGTCACGCATATCATTCGCGGCCACGACCTCTATCATGCGACCAGCCTGCATCGCCTGTTACAAGGCCTGCTTGGCCTGCCGCAACCTGCCTATCTCCATCACCGCCTCATCCTCGCCCCTGATGGCCGTAAATTGTCGAAAATCCGCAAAGACCAGAGCCTGGCAGGCTTGAGGGCCATGGGCGCAACGCCTGACGATATTCTCCGGTTGATCAACTGGAACCCTGATGCCGATCTGGCCGGCCTATCCGCCAATGCCCAGAAACCACAGCCACACACTGGTTGAGACAACGGCAAGCAGGCTCGAGAGGGCAATCGCCTGCGAAATCATCGCGATGCCGGTCTGGTGGCGCAAGGCGAAGAGATAGACATTGACGCCCACCGGAGCAGAGGCAAACACCACGGCGGTTGCGAGGTATACTGGCGGCAAATGAAACACATGGGCGCCGAGGACATAAACGAGCGCGGGTGCCGCGACGAGCTTCATGGCGCTGATGAAGAGCCCGCGATCAATCCGCCCGGCGATGCCGTAGCGGGCCAGAGACCCGCCAAGGCTGATGAGCGCACACGGCACCCCTGTGACGCCGAGCGCCAGCAGCAGCTGATCCGGCGGGCCCCCAAGCTTTATGCCCGAAATGCTGAACAGCACGCCCGCAATGATCGCCAGGAACAACGGATGCGTTGCCAGCCCGCGCATCAGCCGGCGCCCCATCTGCCCTTGCGGGCCGCTTGCCGCCTGCTCCACCATCAATGTGGCGACAATCATGGAGAGCGGCAGATTGAGGCCGAGGATGAGCGCAATCGGCACCCCCACCTGCTCGCCATAGGCTTTCACCAGCAGCGGAATACCGATCATCACCGTATTGCCCATGGCCGCCGCCAGGCCCGCCAGCACCGCCTCGCTCCGCGCCATCGCCAGAAACCGCCTGCCGAGGAATTGCGTCAGCGCCCAGGAAAGCCCGATCGCTCCGAAATAGCTCACCCAATACCCCCACGGGGTCGTTGCGGGTAATGTCGAGGTCGCAAGGGTGCGGAAGAGATAGGCCGGCATGGCGAGCACAAACGAAAACTGACCCACGCCATCGGCCGTTTCCGCCGTGATGAGGCGCAGCTTGACTGCCAGCAGCCCGACCGCGATGAGCCCGAAGACCGGCAGGACGATGGCAAGGATCTGCGTCACATCCAGCCCCTTTGCGCCCGTCAATCATTGCGGGATCTACTGCCGCCGCCCGTTCCGATCGTATCTGTCAGGCGGCGACCGAAGTATGCTCGCCCACCAGCGCCACCAGGTCGAACATGATGCGGTTGAGATCGAAATCCTTCGGTGTATAGACCGCGCTGACGCCCGCTTTCTTCAGCGCTTCGGCGTCTTCGGCCGGGATGATGCCGCCAACCACCAGCGGAATATCGCTCAAACCGCGCGCTTTTAGCGTCGCCAGCACATCCGCCACCAGCGGCAGATGGCTGCCCGACAGGACCGACAGGCCGATGACATGGGCCCGGCGCGCTATCGCCTGATCGACGATTTCGGCAGGCGTCAGGCGGATGCCATCGTAAACGACCTCAATGCCACAATCGCGCGCCCTCACCGCAATCTGTTCAGCCCCGTTGGAATGCCCGTCAAGACCGGGTTTGCCGACCACAAACGTCATGCGCCGGCCAAGCTTCTGTGAGACCGCATCAACTGCCGCTCTCACTTCGTCGAGCCCCTCGACATCATTGCGCGCTGCCCGCCCGACGCCGGTCGGCGCCCGGTATTGGCCGAAGATCTGGCGCAACGCTTCGCCCCATTCGCCGGTAGTGACGCCAGCCTTGGCGCAGGCAATCGACGGCTCCATGATGTTGCGCCCCGACGATGCGGCCGCGCGCAGAGCCGCCAGCGCTTCCGCCACCGCTCGCGCATCGCGGGCCTGGCGCCAGGCTTCCAGACGCGCCACCTGCTCGGCCTCAACCGCCGGATCAACCATCTCGATGGCTTCCGCGCCCGTGCCAAGCGGCGAGGGATAACCATCCTTGAAGGCGTTGACGCCAACGACGATCTGCTCGCTTCTCTCTATCGCCTCAAGCCGCGCCGTGTTGCTCGCAACCAGACGTTCCTTGAGATAGCCGCTGTCTATTGCCGTCACCGCCCCGCCGATCTCGGCAATGCGCCGCAATTCCTCACGCGCCTGCTGCTTGAGTTCATCGACCTTGCGGGCGATTTCGGGCGACCCGTCGAAAATATCGCCATATTCCAGCAGGTCCGTTTCGTAGGCCATGATCTGCTGCATGCGCAGCGACCATTGCTGGTCAAAGGGGCGCGGCAGGCCAAGCGCCTCGTTCCAGGCGGGCAGCTGGACGGCGCGTGCGCGCGCCTTCTTCGACAACACCACCGCCAGCATCTCGATCATGATGCGCGAGATGTTGTTTTCCGCCTGCTGCTCGGTAAGGCCGAGGCTGTTCACCTGCACGCCGTAGCGGAAGCGCCGGTGCTTTTCATCCCTCACCCCGTACCGCTCAGCCGTGATCTCGTCCCACAATTCGGTGAAGGCGCGCATCTTGCAGATTTCGGTCACAAACCGCATGCCGGCATTGACGAAGAACGAGATCGACCCGACGACGCCCCCGAACGCTTCCTCGCTGACATCGCCCGAGGCTTTGACCGCATCGAGAATAGCAATCGCGGTGGCAAGCGCGTAGGCCAGTTCCTGAACCGGCGTGGCGCCCGCTTCCTGGAGATGGTAGCTGCACACATTCATCGGGTTCCATTTCGGCAGCGCCCGATTGGTGAAGGTGATGACGTCACGCGTCAGCCTGATCGAGGGATCGGGCGGAAACACGTAAGTGCCGCGCGACAGATATTCCTTGATGATGTCGTTTTGCGTCGTCCCCGCAAGGCACAGCCGGTCCTCGCCGCGCTCATCGGCCAACGCGACGTAAAGCGCCAGCAGCCACGGCGCTGTCGCATTGATGGTCATCGAGGTGTTCATTTTCTCAAGCGGAATGCCGTCGAAAAGCTGGCGCATATCGCCAAGGTGGCCAACCGGCACACCCACTTTGCCAACCTCGCCGCGCGCCAGAATATGGTCGCTGTCATAGCCGGTCTGGGTTGGCAGATCGAAGGCGATCGATAGCCCCGTCTGCCCCTTGGCGAGGTTGGCGCGATAGAGCGCGTTTGACTTTTCTGCCGTCGAATGCCCGGCATACGTCCTGAAAATCCAAGGTTTATCGCGCATGGCCTGCTCCCCGCAGCGTGCTGAGTGACGCCCTTATCGCAGCGCACAAGAGCTGTGACAAGATTGCACGAAGACGGATGATGATCACAGGGA
>JAKFVK010000053.1 GCA_021732205.1 Hyphomicrobiales bacterium
CAAGCCGCCGCCCTTCGGCAACCGCCCGCTGGTGATCATCTGCCTTGCCTTCCTTGTCGTCTCGGTGCCCGTCAACTTCTGGGGCTTTATCGACAATGTCTGGTTCTTCGCCGACATTCACATGTGGTTGCTGGCAGATGAGGAGAAATCCAATCTGCACATTCTTCGCGTCATCCATTTCCTGGCGCTGGCCTACATCGTTTTGACCTTCGTCAATCCGCGCCGGCACCAACTCAACCAGGGTATCGGCAAGATCATTATTGCGGTTGGCCGTCAGTCGCTTGCCGTTTTCCTTGTCAGCATTGTCTCTGCACGGGCCGTATCGATCGCCATCAAGCAGGGCATGGGAACTCCGGTTGAGGTTGCCGCCCTGAACCTTGCGGGTTTTGCCCTCATCATCGCCACGGCTTATGTCGTGACATGGATCAAATCCCAGCCGTGGTCGTCCCCCAAACGCCAGCCCCTGCCGCAGGAAGCGTCCAATGGTGTCAAGCTGGGATCGCCGGCCGAATGAGGATCGAGCACCCTTCGTTAAGTTGCTGAATTCTGTACTTAGGCCCCGGCAGATTCGCGTTCGTCAATATTAAAGGCTCTAAACCATTGCTCTGACAGCATTTTCACGCAAGCGTGTTCAAATTGTTGGTTCCCTTTTTCTCAACCGTTCATATAGTCGCGTATAAATTTCGCCGCGTTGCTTCGCCGGGAGAATTTTTATCTCCCCTCGTCGGTTCCGTCGGAAAGTGGAGACACCATGCGTCGCGACATTCTGGGAAATGCCACAACGATCAACTCGCCGCAGGCAGCGCTGGCTTGGGACGAAACGACCGAAGCGATGCTCGCCCATGCCAAACGCACGCCCGAGGCGCTGGCGATTGTCCTGGCTGAAGATCCTCATTTCGCGCAGGCCTATGCTGTCAAAGGTCTGATGGTGCTGACGCTGGCGCGCAGCGAGATGACCCAGTTCGCCAGGCAATGTCTGGCGCAGGCCGAGGCCGCGGCAAAAATCCAGCCCCCGAATGCCCGCGAAAGCAGCTACATCGATGCGCTGCGCCATTGGCTCGACGGCAACATCATCCTGGCCGTCGACTGCCTGGAAAGCATCGCCAGCCTTTATCCTCTTGATGCCATGGCTATCAAACTGGCACACGCCATTCGCTTCATGATTGGCGATTTGAAGGGAATGCTGCACGGCATCGACAAGGCTGCGTCGCATTTCACCGATGACACGCCATTCGCCGGCTACATCTTCGGATGCCGCGCTTTCGCGCTTGAGGAAAATGGCCGCTATCGCGAAGCCGAGACGACCGGAAGGCAGGCGGTGGCACTGGCGCCGCGCGATGCCTGGGGGCTTCACGCTGTCGCCCATGTTCTCGAGATGAACGGGCGCGCGGAAGAAGGCTATGCGTGGCTCAACGGCGCTGCTCATTACGAGCACTGCAATAATTTCGGCTATCACATTCATTGGCATCGCGCCCTGTTTGCTCTCGAGCTTGGACGCGTCAACGAAGTGCTCGCCCTTCACGATGGCGCGATACGCCGTGACCATACCGACGATTTTCGTGACGTCGCCAACGGCGCGTCCATTCTCCAGCGCCTCGAACTCGAAGGCGTCGACGTTGGCGATCGCTGGAGCGAACTGGCGGATATTGCCTCACGCCGGGTGAATGATGGCCAGCTGGTGTTCGCCGACCTGCATTATCTGCTGGCGCTTCTCGGCGGCAAGCGGCTTGATTGTGCCAACAAACTGGTCGCAACCATGCTGGCTGATGCGCGGTCCGGCTCCTGTTACAACAGCCGTGTCGCTGAACAGACCGGCGCTCATATCGCCCAGGGGCTGGTCGACTTTGCTGCTGGCAGATATCAAAGTGCTGCCCGGCATTTAATGCGCGGCCGCGATCTGCGCCAGATCATGGGCGGCAGCCACGCCCAGCGCGACGTCTTCGAACAGGTGACCCTGGAAGCCCTGCTGCGCTCGGGCGATCTTGACCGGGCAGAGAAAATTTTGAAGTCGCGCCTGTCCGCGCGCTCCAGAAACCGCTTCGCTTTATCGCGTCTGAGCCGTCTGCAATCGGCTCGTGACCAGTCCGCGCGCATCGGCGCTCTGCTGATGGAAGCCTTGCCCGCAGCTACGCATCATTAGGAATAGGCTCGAACACGCGGCGATGTTATAGGCGAGGCAGCCCGTCGTCCCGCCTGTTTCATTCAGGGGATTTATACACCTGCAATTTTCTGCTTTTATGTCTCAAAGCGCCGTGAGTTACGCTCACCCCCCCTTTCTACTCGCATGGAGTTTGCTGAATATGCCCGTTGCCCATCGCCTGCGGTCCCTTGCTGCCGCCGCCCTCTTGTCAACGATCACCTCCTTTGCCGCTCACGCTCAGGAAGGTAATGCCGAAGCCGGTGCGAAGGTCTTCGCACCCTGCCGTGCCTGCCACCAGATCGGCGAAACGGCCAAAAATCTGGTTGGACCGCAGCTTAACGGCGTTATCGGCCGCAAGGCGGCAACAGCCGTAAATTACAATTATTCAGACGCATTCAAGGCACTTGACCGGGTGTGGACGGAAGAAGTGTTTCGCAAATATATCGTCGATCCCCGTGGCGACGTGCCTGGCACCAAGATGACGTTCCCCGGCATCAAGAACGAACAGCAGATCCCTGATCTGATCGCTTTCCTCAAGCAGTACGGCGCCGACGGCAAGAAATCGCAATAATGTGAACACATAGGTGCATTTGCGAATACGCGCGCGGCGAACGGCCCTGTCTTGACGCCCACATTGGTCTATTAACGGCAAACAGGGAAGCAGTATCCGTTTGTCACGCGCGTGTGTAGAGAAGTGAGTTGGCATGAGTGTCCCTTTGGATTTAAGTTAAGCCCATTGAAGCTGACAGGTCGTCAGCTGCGCTTGGACACGAAAAGGAACTGGAAATGAAGACGCGTCGTTACCTGGGCCTTGCGTTCGCAGCTTTTGGCTTTGCCTCGCTCTCCCTGCCTGCCCAAGCCGCAGGCAAGCAGGTGCAGGTCAAGGGTGAGATCGTCGACACGTTCTGCTCGGTCTCCGAAATCATGTACGCTTATGGCACTGCTCATTATCAGTGCTCGGTCTGGTGCGCGGCGGGCGGTGTTCCGGTATCGATCAAGGGCGATGATGGGGAGTTTTACGTCGTTTTGAAGATTAATGAGGATGCGAACACGATCATCAATAACAAGCTTCTCACCATCCAGGCCCACCACGTGACGGCTGATGGCGAGCTGCTTGAGCGCAATGGCGTCAAGTATATTCTTGTCTCGCAGGTCGCTGATGACAAAGGGGTTGTGAACCTGACCCATGATGAGCATGGTATCTTGCCGTTTGGCAATTGATTGAAGGGATCGCGAAGAATGCGTTATCTGTTTCTTGGCCTCGCGCTGGCGGTTTCGGCCCCGTCGTCGACGTTCGCTGCGGAAAGCGTCGGCGCGCAATATGAAAACGAGATCGTTCTCAAGGGACAGGTCGTTGATATCGTCTGTGAGCTGACGGGCAATTGCACCAAGGAATGCGGCGAGGGTAAACGTGTTCTTGGGCTCAAGACCGACGACAGCACGATTTATCTCATTGCCAAGGGCCCGCCGCTTTTTGCCAACGCCAATGAATCGGTTCTGCCCTTCTGCGCCAAGCCGATCGAAGTGGATGGCCTGCTGATCAAGAATCCGAAAATGCCCTTGCTGTTCGTTCAGCGCTATCGTGCTGCGGGTAGCGCGGACTGGAAGGATGCCGACGGCTTCGAGGTTGCGTGGAAGGCCAGGAACGGCGAATCCGACGAATGGTTCCGCAAGGATCCGCTGGTCGTCGAAATCGTCAAGAAAAGCGGCCCTCTGGGCATTCCGGGGCTCGCACCCAAGCCGTAAGATTGAGCGCAAAACACCGCTCACATGGCTCGGGCTGGCGCTGCTTGATAACAGTTCGTCGTTTTGACGCAAGCCTGGATAGGAATCAGACCGCTATGTCTCGTATCATGGCCGTGTTCGCTGTTATTGCCAGCGCTCTGCTGGCATCGCCCCTGTTCGCGCATGGCACTGGACCCCATATCGCCGTGCCACCGACGTCCGACAAGCAGGATGCCGATAACCAGGCGCGCGACCCGCTCGCCAACCGCTTTGGCGGCAAATTCACGCTCACCGATCATCGTGGCAACCGGGTTACCGACGAGACCTATCGCGGTCATTATCTGCTCGTCTATTTCGGATTTACCAGTTGCGCCGACCTCTGTCCGATTGACATGGCCAACATGACGGCCGCGCTGCAGATGGTATCGCCGGCAACGGCTGAAAAAATCCAGCCTCTGTTTATCAGCGTTGACCCCGAAATCGATACCCCGGCAGTGCTGTCGGCCTATGTCTCCAATTTCAATCCAAACCTCATTGGCCTCACCGGCAGCGTCGCCGAAGTCGAGGCCGCTGCCCGCGCCTACCGTGTGCAGCGCCATAAATTGCTGCATCCGTCCAGCAACGGCCACCCTTACATCATCGACCATGGAACGCTGATGTTCCTCATGGGACCGGACGGCAAATTCGTTACCCTTTTTCCCAACAATTCGGACCCCGAAAAGATCGCGCGCAATCTTGACCGCTACGTGAAATAACGATCCTGCCTACTACCAAGTTCAGCGCAATCGCCATATGTGACAGATATATATGGAATATTTTTGCGATTCCCTGCCTGCGGTGCGGTTGGGATGAAATCCTTCGTGAAATGCCGGAAAGTCATGAGCATGCAGACGCCCGCCCCCTCGGCTCTCATCATTCCCTCCACCAGAACCATCATCAATCTGGTCATTGGCGGAGCGATCGGCCTTTTTGTCTGGGAGTGCTGGGCGCGTCTGTTCACCCCGCTCATCGTCGGCTACCCGCTGGAACCTGCAGGCCTTCTTGATGCGCTGGCCCAACATCTGGCGGGTCTTAATCTGCCGCGCCTGTTCCGCGAGGCTGTCCACTATGGCATCGGTCTCGTCGGCTATCCGATCATATATTTCGCTGTATCGCGCCATGTCCCGCGCTGGCCGGTCATTCTCGATGCCATCGTGATCGTAACCTTCAGCCTCGGTATTTTCCGTGACGTATCCGCAGGCATGTTTACACCGGCGAAGTTCATGTTTCTGACCGCCGTTATCGCTCTCGTCTTCAGCCGTCTGCTCAACCGCGATGAGCGTATTGCTAACTGCATCAGTTGGGGCAATTTCACATGGTTCTTCGCCCTCGGCCTCATGGCGCCGATTGCCGGATTGTCGTTTTACCTCCTCGGTGAGGGCGGCGAACTCTCCTATATGAGTTTCGTTGGCCACGTCATTTACGGCTATCTGGCCGCTCTCGTCTTTGAAAAACTGGAAGATCGCCAGAAATCGGCGATTTAGCGCCATTATTCACTCGCTTGGAGCGGGTGCGGCACAGACCGTCAGCCTGTCGCCGCTTCGGAGTGATTGCCGCCCGCAACTTCGACGCCTAACATCCCCCCAGACAAAATCAGGGAGGATGACGCATGTCACTTTCAAGACCAGACTTTGGCGCAGCGCGCGTGAACCGGCGCACCCTTTTGCTTGCAGGCACAACCCTCAGCTTCACCACACTGGCCGCTCCATCGCTCGTGCGCGCCCAGACAAAATCATTGCGCGTCGCCAGCCTACTGCCACGCTCCGGCTTTCTGGCACAGGCAGGACAAAGCTGTCATCGCGGCGCGCTGGCAGCCCAGGCCCTTCTGACGGAATTGGGTCATGCCATCGAGATCGTGCACATCGACACCGAAAGCAATGTCGAAACCGCCCGCACGCAGGCTGAGCGCGCCATCAATGAGGGCGCGCAGGCACTCGTTGGCCCGTTCGAATCAGGCGCCGCGCTGGCGATCGCCCAGGTCTGCGAGCAGCGCAAGGTCCCGTTCATCGTCAATATCGCCGCTGCCCCGCAACTGACCGAACAGGGCTACCAGTTCCTGGTCCGCAATTTCCAGACTGGCGGCCAGCTGGTGGCAAACGGCCTGAAATTGATCGCATCACTTCTCGACGCCCAGAAACTCAGCTACCAGAGCGCTGTCTTTCTCCATGCCAACGACACCTTCGGCACCGCCCAGCGCGGCGCCATGGATGCCCTCTTTCCCAAGGCAAATCTGCCCTTCAAGCTGCTCGACTCGATTGCCTACGATCCGCGTGCCCAGGATCTGTCGGTCGAAGTCACCCGCCTGCGCTCGCTCAACCCGGACATCGTCATGGTCGTCACCCGCGCGGGCGATGCGGTTAAACTGGTGCGCGACATGGTGCGCCAGCGCTTTGAACCCAAAGCCATCATATCGCCCGGTTCACCCGGTTTATATGATGAGGAGTTTTTCCAGACGCTCGGCCCGCTGTCAGATTTCATGATTTACAACGTCCCCTGGGTAAATCCGAAATCGGCAATGACGAGCGCGCTCGAAAAAGCCTTTGCCAAGGCCAATCCGAGCAACCGCTTCGCGGTCGACTGTCTCAATGCCGGCTTCACTTTTGAAGCTTTCCTTATCGCCGCCGACGCCTTCAAGCGCGCCGGCACCAGTAACGGACCCGAATTGATGGCAGCCATTCGCGCCTCGAATATCACTGAGCATGTGATGACAGGTGGGCCGATCACTTTCGACGCGAAGGGACAAAATCCCAATATCGCGTCTGTCAGCGTCCAGAACATCAAGCGGACCCCGACGGTCGTGCTTCCAGCCGATATCGCCACTACAGCACCGGTCATGCCGATGCCGGGCTGGCAGGGCCGGAGCTGAATTGGTGACAGCAACGATGCCGGCTCGCCGCTCACCAGCGATGCGGCTATCCATCGCCGTCATTGTGGCGTTTGGATTGAGTGTCGGCCTGGTGGCGATGCCGGCTGATGCGCAGGAGGCATGTCTGGCCATCGAGCGGCTGAAATCGGTTGAGAAAACCGGCGATACCTGCCGCTTTCACGGCGCTATCCTCAATCGCTGCGGCCATGATGTGAAATATGCAATCGTGCGCGCCGTTCCCCATCCCGAGCGTGGCCCTTTGCCAACCGTCACCGGAACCGTTCCGCGATTCCAGCTGACGCCCTTGTCGTTTGACCGCGACATCTGCCAGCAGGGTCATCATGTCCTTGAAGTAACCGGCGATGGCCGCCTGCGCGACGCGACCGGGCAGCCGATTGCGCCACCGCTGGCGAGCGAGGCGATTGCCCCGGCGGCTGAGCGCATCAATGCCTGCGTCAGGACCTGCCCGGTGCCGGAGCTGGATCGCCAATCACTGATCGCTGAATTGCGCAAAGCATATGGCGGCGCCGTCGATGTCGCCGATGCCGCGCCCGCGATCGAAGACTATATATCGATCACTCTTGCCCGGCGTCAGGCCAGGGATCAGCTCTGCGCTGCCATCTGCCAGGGGGCATCGACGCAGGAAGAAGCAAGCCTCACGAGCGCCAGAATAGATACCGAGAGCGAGCAGACACTCGCAGCCCCCATCGCTCTTCTCGCCGCTATCGCCGCCCGTCCCGCCGCCCCCAAAATCGCCGCGCCATCCGACGCACTCCCTGAAGCGGTGGAAGGCCCCGCGCCACCGAGAAAATGGCGTGGGCGCAAGCGCCACGCCGTGACATCCGGCAATCGCTGCCGCACCGTCGGCGCGTCCGGTCGCTGCCGGCTTGTCCTCAACATTGAACCGCGCGGACGCAGTACCAAAACGCGCTAG
>JAKFVK010000186.1 GCA_021732205.1 Hyphomicrobiales bacterium
AGGCGCCAGCTGAGCTATGGCAGCCTCGCCGACGAGAGTGGCCGCGCAGCATCGGCCCTCCTGCGGGCGGGTTTGCGGCGCGAGGAGCGGGTTGCCATGCTCGTGCTCGACACGCTCGAGTTTCCTGTCCTTTTCTGGGGCTGTCTCAAGGCTGGTCTTATCCCGGTTCCCGTCAACACCTTGCTGGCAACACCGGTCTATGACGCCATTTTGCGCGATAGTCGTGCGGCAGGCCTTATTGTATCGACAGAATTGCTGCCGGTGGTTGCCCCCGCCCTCGCCGGCAATCCCTGGCTGCGCCACATCATCGTCATCGGCAGCGGTGAGGTGCCAGGCGCCCAGAGCTATGACAATTTCATGGCCGGGACCTCCCCCATGCCAGCCGTTGCGGCGCTGGCTGACGAAACCGCCTTCTGGCTTTATTCCTCCGGCTCCACCGGCAAGCCCAAGGGCGTGCGCCACGTCCATCGCGCGCTGAAGGCGACCGCCGACACCTATGGTCGCAATGTTCTTGGCATCCGTGAGGATGATATCGTCTATTCCGCTGCCAAGCTGTTCTTCGCCTATGGGCTTGGCAACGCCATGACGTTCCCCTTGTCGGTCGGCGCCACCGCCCTGCTGTACAATGGGCGCCCGACGCCCGACGCGGTGATGACGATTCTCGCCGACGACAAGCCGACGATTTTCTGCGGTGTCCCGACGCTTTATGCCGCCACTCTTGCCCAGCTTGAAAAGAATGCTGCGCCCCCCCCTTGCCCTTTCCGCCTGTGCATCTCGGCCGGTGAAGCCCTGCCGGCTCAGATCGGTCAGAAATGGCGTGAGCAATGGGGCGTCGATATTCTTGACGGCGTTGGCTCCACCGAGATGCTCCATATCTTTCTGTCAAACCGCTCCGGCGACGTCGTCGATGGCACATCAGGTATCGCGGTACCCGGCTATGGGGTCCGCCTCGTCGATGACAGCGGCACCGAGATCGGTCCTGGCAGCATCGGCGAATTGCTGGTCAGGGGCGCATCCGCCTCCGAAGGCTATTGGAACCAGCTCGACAAGAGCCGCACCACGTTCGAGGGTGAATGGACCCGCACCGGCGACAAATACGAAATGACAGCCGCAGGGCGCTTCATCTACTGTGGCCGCACCGACGACATGTTCAAGGTTTCCGGCATATGGGTATCGCCCTTCGAGGTGGAACAGGCGCTCATTGCCCATCCCGCCGTGCTGGAGGCCGCCGTTATTGCCGCACAGGACGAGGACGGGCTGGACAAACCGAAGGCCTTCATCGTCCTCAAGGATCAGGAAAACGCCGGCGATATCGCGGCAGAGCTGAAGAGTTTCGTGCAGGAAAAGATCGGCAAGTGGAAATATCCACGCTGGATCGACATCGTCCCCGATCTCCCCAAGACCGCCACCGGCAAGATACAACGCTTCAAATTGCGGGAGGGAAACCGATGACCCTTGCCTGGTCCGCCATCTCCGCTCAGATGATGACCATCGCCGGCAGGCAGCTCGAATATATGTGCCACGGTCCCGGCCCTGATGCTGCCCCAACGATCATCCTCTTGCATGAAGGGCTGGGATGCATCGCCATGTGGCGTGATTTTCCAGCCCAACTGGCCGCCGCCACCGGCTTTGGGGTTTTTGCCTATTCACGCGCCGGCTATGGCCAATCCGATCCCGTCGCACTCCCCCGACCGCTCGACTACATGACACGCGAGGCAAACGACATCCTGCCGGCGATCCTTGATGGTATCGGCTTTCGGCGCGGCATCGTCCTTGGCCATAGTGACGGCGCCAGCATCGCTGCCATCTATGCCGGCAGCCATGAGGATCATCGCGTACGCGGGCTTGTTCTGATGGCGCCCCATTTTTTCACCGAAGCAAGCGGCCTGGCGGCTATCGCCGAGGCACGGTCAGCCTATCAGGCAGGAGACCTCAAAGTGCGCCTCTCCAGGTACCACCGCCATCCCGACAATGCCTTTTATGGCTGGAACGACGCCTGGCTCGATCCGGCGTTTCGCCAGTGGAATATCGCCGACGTCATCGACTATCTGCGCATCCCGGTTCTGGCGGTTCAAGGTCGCGACGACCAATACGGGACATATGAGCAGATCCGCGAAGTCGAAAGCCGCAGCTATGCCCCCGTCGACGTCGAAATCCTTGAGGCCTGCGCCCATGCGCCGCATATCGATCAACCGGCGCGCACCCTGGCGCTGATCAGCGAATTCACCCTGAGGCTGGAGCGCATCGAAGCCGCCGAGGTGATCACCGCATGAGCGATGCCGGCATCGCCCTGCCTGGCCATGCCTATGTGCCGGGCGTCTCGCCACGCCACGACGATGACGCCTTTGCGGCTCTGCGCCATACGGCCCACAGCGACATGTCGGTTCAGGAATTGGCATCAAGCGAGGCCTTCCGCGCCGGATTGCACTTCTTCCATATGGGCTATTACTGGGAGGCGCATGAGGTTCTTGAGCCGGTGTGGCTTGCGACACCGGCAGCGAGCGCTGAGCGCCATCTCGTCCAGGCTCTCATCCAGCTCGCTAATGCCAGACTGAAAGTGGAGATGGGACGCAGGCGCGCCGTCATCCGGCTGTGTGACATGGTCTGCGTCCATCTTGCCGAGGCCGGCCGGGCTGGCCGCCCGCAGATCATGGGCGTCAGCCTCGTTGACCTGAAACGCATATGCGACGATATCAGATTTGAAATTAGCGCATTATAATGCATTTAACTGTTGCATATTTTGGAAAAAATTGTGTAGCAATTGCTTTACAACATATTTGATCGCAATATAGTGCAATTTATTGAGGAAGCCTCGTGAGCAAGATCATCGATTTCCAGACCGATCCGACGACATATCGTCACTGGCGCGTCACCTATAATGGTGCGGTGGCAACTCTGTTCATGGATGTCGATGAAAGTGCCGGGCTTTTCGCCGGTTATGAGCTGAAGCTCAATTCCTACGATCTTGGGGTTGACATCGAGCTGGCTGACATCGTCCAGCGCATGCGCTTCGAGCATCCTGAAGTGAAGGCCGTCATCCTGCGCTCCGGCAAGGAGCGCGTCTTCTGCGCCGGCGCCAATATACGCATGCTGGGCGGCGCGAGCCACGCGCACAAGGTGAACTTCTGCAAATTCACCAATGAGACCCGCAACACCTTTGAGGCGGCAGGCGCTGAATCGGGCCAGCACTATATCTGTGCCGTCAAGGGAGCGTGTGCCGGCGGCGGTTATGAGCTGGCGCTGGCCTGCGATTACATCATCCTGACCGATGATGGCTCGACCTCGATCTCGCTGCCGGAAGTGCCCTTGCTGGCCGTGCTGCCGGGAACTGGCGGGCTTACCCGCGTCACCGACAAACGCAAGGTACGTCGCGATCTTGCAGACGTCTTTTGCGCCACCGAAGAGGGCGTGAAAGGCAAGCGCGCCAAGGAATGGCGGCTGGTCGATGAGGTGGTCGCCAATTCCAAATTCGAAGACGCCATCGCCGCCCGCGCCGAGGATTTTGCTAATCGCTCGACGCGCGCCGCCGTCAGCGCCGGCATTGTCCTGAAGCCATTGACGCGGACCATCGCCGCCGACGGTTCGCTGTCCTATTCAACCATCGACGTCGCCATTGATCGCAAGGAGCGCCGTGCCACACTCACCATCAACGGCCCGGATGATGACGCGCCTGCGACCATGGACGAGGTCGAGCGGCAAGGCTCGGAGGCTTACCTTCTCCGCCTTGCCCGCGAGCTTGATGACGCCATCCTTCATCTGCGCCTCAATGAGCTGGAAATCGGCCTCCTTGTCTTCCGTACACAAGGCGATCCGCAACGTGTTCTGGCGCATGAGGCCCTGCTTCTCGACAATGCGCGTCACTGGCTTGCCAATGAAGTTCTTCTCTACTGGAAGCGCGTACTGAAGCGGATCGATCTGACCTCGCGCTCGCTGGTGGCGCTGATCGAGACTGGATCGTGCTTCGCCGGTATTCTGGCTGAGCTTCTGTTTGCGGTTGATCGCAGCTACATGATGGAAGGCGATTTTGAGGGGGATAACCGCCCGCGCGCCAGCCTGACGCTGAGCCCGGCCAATTTCGGCCCTTTTCCCATGAGCAACGCCCTCACCCGCCTGCAGACCCGCTTTCTCGGAGAGCCGCTGAACGTCAAGCAGGCGCATGCTCATCTGGGCAAGCCGCTTGAAGCCCCTGCGGCAAATGAGCTTGGTCTCATCACCTTTACCTTCGACGAGGTCGACTGGGACGACGAAGTGCGCATCTTCCTTGAGGAACGCGCCAGCTTCTCGCCTGACGCCATGACCGGCATGGAAGCCAATCTGCGCTTTCCCGGGCCAGAGACCATGGAAACCCGCATCTTCGGCCGCCTCACCGCCTGGCAGAACTGGATCTTCCAGCGCCCTAATGCGGTTGGCATCGAGGGCGCTCTGCAGCGCTACGGAACAGGCCAGCGCGGCAACTTCAATCTGCAGCGCATCTAGCCGCTGATAGCCGTCACGACAGGAGACGTCCCCATGCTTGACCTTATCAATGTCAGCTATGACACACAGATCCCCAACAATGTCGGCCTGTCCACTGACAAGCGCGTGCTGAAGGCGCTGGAGAAATGGCATCCGGGCTACATCAGCTGGTGGAATGATCTCATCCCCCGCGACTTCCAGGAAAGCCTCGTTTATCTGCGCACCGCCGTCAGCGTCGACCCCAAGGGCTGGACCAAGTTCGACTACGTCAAGATGCCGGAATATCGCTGGGGCATTCTGCTGGCGCCACAGATTGCCGATCGCAAGATCCCCTGCGGCGAACATGCAGGCGATGCCGCCTGGCAGGACGTTCCGGGTGAATATCGCGCCATGCTGCGCCGCCTC
The DNA here is from genome assembly GCA_021732205.1 of Hyphomicrobiales bacterium. Lineage (GTDB taxonomy): Bacteria > Pseudomonadota > Alphaproteobacteria > Rhizobiales > UBA4765 > Raskinella. The sequence goes on from JAKFVK010000186.1 coordinate 4,861, forward strand.
ATCGTCATCCAGGGCGATACGGAGCCTGCCTCCGTCGAACAGCAGCGCTTTCTCGGGCGCACCGCCCCCTCGCTCTATGACATGCGCAACCTCTTCCAGGTCAATGTCGAGGAAGGCCGTCATCTCTGGGCGATGGTCTATCTCCTGCATAAATATTTCGGCGCGGACGGGCGCGACGAGGCGGACGATCTGCTGCGCCGCTCATCCGGCTCGCAGGAAGCGCCACGGATGCTGGGTGCCTTCAACGAGGAGACACCGGACTGGTTGTCCTTCTTCATGTTCACCTATTTCACCGACCGTGACGGCAAGATGCAGCTTGAAAGCCTGGCGCAATCAGGTTTCGACCCGTTGAGCCGCACCTGCCGCTTCATGCTGACGGAAGAAGCCCATCACATGTTCGTTGGCGAAACCGGTGTCGGGCGCACCATCGAGCAGACCTGCCTGATGATGAAGAAGGCCGGCATCGACGATCCCTTCGACATCAACCGTATCCGCGCGCTTGGGGTCATCGACCTGCCGACCATCCAGAAGAAGCTCAACCTCCATTACACGCTGTCGCTTGACCTCTTCGGCCAGGAAGTATCGACCAACGCCGCCAACGCTTTCAATGCCGGCATCAAGGGTCGCTACATGGAAAGCAAGATTAACGACGACCACCGCCTCAACGGCGACACTTACAAGGTATGGAATTTTGTTGACGGCAAAATGGTGCAGCAGGACGTGCCGGCGCTGACCGCCATCAACATGCGCCTGCGCGATGATTACACCCGCGATGCGGCCGGCGGTATCGGCCGCTGGAACAAGATTATCGAGAAGCTCGGCATTAATTTCGCGATGAAATTGCCGCATGAGGCCTTCAATCGCAAGATCGGTGTCTTTTCTGGAAAATGCTTTGACCCCGACGGCATGATCATCACGCAGCCGGCATTCGAAGCCGGTATCCGGGAATGGCTGCCAACCAGGGCTGACGGCGATTTCATTCAGTCGCTGATGAAGCCGTGCTTTACGCCGGGAAAATTTGCGGGCTGGATCGCACCCCCGAAGGTTGGCATCGATAACCAGCCCGGCGACTTTGAATATGTGAAGCTGCATATGGCGTAGACGCATCACCGGCAGCCGGATAACCGCGACCAAAACGATGGCTGCCCGTGATTGTTTGAGGACAAGATCTGACGATGAACCAGCCACTCAAACAGCATCTGATCGACCCTGAGATCTGCATCCGCTGCTATACCTGCGAGGCTGCCTGTCCGATCTCCGCCATCACCCATGATGACAATAATGTCGTGGTGGACGCTGAAAAATGCAATTTCTGCATGGATTGCATTTCGCCCTGCCCAACCGGCTCCATCGACAATTGGCGGGTTGTCATGGCTCCTTATTCGCTGGACGAGCAATTCTCCTGGGACGAATTGCCGGCACAATCGGCACTCTCCGGAGAAGCTGGCGGCGCTGACACCAGCATCGAAGCCCTCGATGAAAACGTCGCAGCCCTCCTTGCCGAGGCCCATAAGGGCGCCGGCGGCAAAGCGCGGGCGCCGGCCTCAGCCTCGAAACCCACCATCAATCTCTACAATCTGTCCAAGCCGGCGATGGCCACCGTGCAGGGCAATTACCGCCTGACGGGCGAGGCAAGCGACACGGATGTCCGCCATATCATCCTCGATTTCGCCAACCTTCCCTTCCCCATGCTCGAAGGCCAAACGATCGGCATCATCCCTCCCGGCCTCGACGCCGAGGGCAAGCCCCATCTGCCGCGCCTCTACTCGCTCTCAAGCCCGCGCGATGGCGAGCGGGCAAATTTCAACAATCTGTCGCTGACAGTGAAGCGCGAGCCAGACGGAGTGTGTTCGACCTATATCTGCAATCTGCGCAAAGGCGACAAGGTTGCAGTCACCGGCCCGTTCGGTTCGACCTTCCTCCTGCCCTGCGATCCGCAGGCAAAGCTGTTGATGATCTGCACGGGGACCGGCGCTGCGCCGTTCCGCGGTTTTACCATGCGCCGCCAGCGCGAAAACCCGCATCTGAAGGGGCATCTGTCGCTTTATTTCGGCGCCCGTTCACCCCACGATCTGCCCTATTTCGGGCCACTGGCCAAAGTGCCCGATGCTTTCCTCGGTAAATATTTCGCCTTCAGCAGGCAGGCAGACCTGCCCAAGCAATACGTCCAGGACCGGTTGCGGGCGACGAGGGATCATGTCGCCACCCTGCTGCGCGATAACGACACCTACATTTACATCTGCGGTCTGCGCGCCATGGAAAATGGCGTCGAGGAAGCGCTGGCCGACATCGCGCGCGGCATCGGCCTCGACTGGGTAAAGCTGCGCGATACCATGCGCGAGGCCGGGCGCTATCATGTGGAAACATACTGAGAAGGGATGATCACCTTGCCGCCGCGCCTGACATCGGCGGCCGTGTCCTTCCGCTTGTTCCCCATTGAGAGAATTCGATTGCCGCGCCCGGCGGTTCTGTCACACTATATGCAACATAACGCATGAGCCGGAGCGGGATGGCGGAAATCACCAATTTCAAGGGCGAACTGGCCCGCGTCGAGCCGACGAAGCCATCCGGCGACACTGCAAGCCTGTTGATGCAGCGCGTGGGTGAGCGCGTGCGCAAGGCGCGTGAACTGAAAGGTATCCCCCGCCGCGTTCTGTCTGAAATCTCCGACGTCTCGCCACGCTATCTGGCCCAGCTTGAAGCCGGCGATGGCAACATCTCGATCAGCCTTCTGCAACGCGTTGCCATCGCCCTTGACCATCGCATTGAATGGCTGGTCGGCGAGGAGGACCCGTGGACATCGC
>JAKFVK010000185.1 GCA_021732205.1 Hyphomicrobiales bacterium
ATGCTGCTTGTCGAGAATGGCAAACATCCGCCGGCGCCAGCTCTGTGTCATGTGCGCTCCCCGGCGATGGCGCTAGCCATTCATCATGATGCGCCAAGCATTGCGGCCACCGCCTCGATTGCCGCCTCAGCCTGCGCCCCGTCCGGCCCTCCGGCCTGTGCCATGTCGCGCCGCCCGCCGCCGCCTTTGCCGCCCATGGCCTGCGCCGCCTGCTTGACCAGCTGCACGGCATCGAAACGTGCGGCCATATCCTGCGTGAGCGCCACAACCACGCTCCCCTTCCCGTCCTCGCCGACCGAGATCAACGCCACCACGCCCGAGCCGAGGCGCGCCTTGCCTTCATCCGCAAGGCTCTTCAGATCATTGGCCTTGATGCCGTCCACGCGGCGCGCCAGAAACCTGATGCCGGCAATCTCGCGCATATCCTGATCGCCGCCGGCGCTGCCGCCGAGCGCAAGCTTGCGCCGCGCTTCGCCAAGCTCGCGCTCCAGGCTGCGCCGCTCATCCATGATTTTCGCCAGCCGCTCGACCACGCCCGATGGTGTAACCTTCAGCAGCTCGGCTGCCTGCGCCACGATCTGCGCCTGCTCGTTGAAATGGCGTCGCGCCGCCTCCCCGCTCAGCGCCTCGATGCGCCGCACACCCGAGGACACCGCCTGCTCGCCGATGACCGCAATCACGCCGATATCGCCCGTGCGCTCGACATGCGTGCCGCCGCAAAGTTCTACCGACCATGCTTTACCCTGAATGTGCGGACCCATCGACACCACCCGCACTTCCTCGCCGTATTTCTCGCCAAACAGCGCGCGCGCGCCTGAAGCAATCGCCTCGTCAACCGCCATCAGACGCGTCGTCACCGGCGTGTTGGCGATCACCACCTCATTGGCAAGATCTTCGACCTTGCGCAGCTCGTCAGCGCTGATCGGCTGATGCTGGCTGAAATCAAAGCGCAGGCGATCAGGCGCCACCATCGATCCCTTCTGCGCCACGTGATCACCCAATACCAGGCGTAACGCCTCATGAAGCAGATGGGTCGATGAATGATGGGCACGGATCGCCGCGCGGCGCTCGTGATCAACGTGCAGTTCCAGCGCCACCCCGACTGACAGCGTCCCCGTATCGACACTCACGCGGTGAACGAAGAGATCGCCAAGAATTTTGCCCGTACCGCTGACGCGCGCCCTCACGCCCGCGCCCTGCAGCCGGCCCTCATCACCCAGTTGTCCGCCCGACTCGGCATAAAACGGGGTCTGGTTGAACAGCACCAATCCGCTCTCGCCGGCGTTGAGTGCATGAACCTCCTTGCCGTCAACCACCAGCGCGCTCACCACGCCTTCCGCCGTCTCGGTATCATAACCGAGGAATTCGCTGGCGCCGACCCGCTCCCGCAACTCGAACCACACCCGCTCCGTGGTTGCCTCCCCCGAGCCTGCCCATGAGGCGCGCGCTTCCGCCTTCTGGCGCGCCATGGCGGTGGTGAAACCTGTCTGGTCAACCGTAATCGACCGGCTCTTCAGCGCGTCCTCGGTGAGATCGAGAGGGAAGCCAAAGGTATCGTAAAGCTTGAAGGCGACATCGCCCGGCAGCGACTGACCGGCGGTGAGACCAGCGCTCGCCTCATCGAGGAGCACAAGGCCGCGCTTCAGCGTCTTGAGAAAGCGCGTCTCCTCAAGGCGCAGCGTTTCGGTGATGAGCGCGGATGCGCGCACGAGCTCCGGATAGGCATGACCCATCTCTCGGATGAGTGCCGGCACGAGGCGCCACATCACCGGCTCGCTTGCACCCAGCAACTGGGCGTGGCGCATGGCGCGACGCATGATCCGGCGCAGGACATAGCCGCGCCCTTCATTGCCCGGCAGCACGCCATCGGCAACCAGAAAGGCCGAGCAGCGCAAATGATCGGCAATCACGCGATGGGAGACACCGCGCTTGTCATCGGGGTCAACGCCCGTCACTTCAGCGACGGCGGCGATGAGCGCACGCATGAGATCGGTGTTGTAGATATCGTGCACGCCCTGCAGCACAGTTGCCATGCGCTCAAGCCCCATGCCGGTATCAATCGAGGGGCGCGGCAATGGCACGCGCTCGCCGCCCGGCAACTCCTCGAACTGCATGAAAACGAGGTTCCATATCTCGACAAACCGGTCGCCATCCTGATCGGCCGAACCCGGCGGGCCGCCGGCGACCTTCGGCCCATGATCGAAGAAAATTTCCGAGCACGGGCCACAGGGGCCGACATCGCCCATGCGCCAGAAATTATCATTGGTGGCGATACGGATGATCCGGTCATCGCTGAGCCCGGCGATCCGGCGCCAGAAGCCCGCAGCCTCCTCGTCATCATGATAGACCGTCACATAGAGGCGCTCAGCGGCAAGCCCGAACTCGCGCGTGACCAGCCGCCACGCCATATCGATGGCGCGCTCCTTGAAATAATCGCCGAAGGAAAAATTACCCAGCATCTCGAAAAAAGTGAGATGACGAGCCGTGTAGCCCACATTGTCGAGATCATTATGCTTGCCGCCCGCCCGCACGCATTTTTGCGCCGTCGTCGCGCAGCGATAGGGCGCCACCTGCTGGCCGGTAAACAGATTCTTGAACTGAACCATGCCGGAATTGGCAAACATCAGCGTCGGATCGTTGCGCGGCACCAACGGGCTTGAGGCCACGACTTCATGGCCCTCACGCCGGAAGAAATCCAGAAATCCGCTACGAATATCGTTAACGCCGCTCATGCTGTGTCAAACCCCAAAGCCACTCAGCCGTTTTAGGCATCGGCCTCAGGCTTTGTCCAGCAGTGCGAGTGCGCCATAGCCGACAATAACCGGCGTGAGGCGACAAAAGGCCCGAGGCAAGATACGGCACGAAGCGGCAAACGGTACGAGGCAACCAGGATCAGCCTCGCACCGCTGACACGCTCTATCGACGATCACATTGTCCGGCAGGCTTCAGCCGGACAATGCCGCCATTGCTCCAGCAGACGTCAGACCGGCTCCTCGCCATCGCTGTCGGCTTCCGGCGTTCCCTGCAGGATCTTGTCGGCGATCAGCCCCGCATTCTGACGGATTGCCGCCTCGATGCGCTCCGCCATCTCCGCATGTTGTTTAAGGAAGTTCTTGGCATTCTCACGCCCCTGGCCAATGCGCTGGCTGTCAAAGGAAAACCAAGCCCCCGACTTGTCAACGACACCGGCCTTGACGCCAAGGTCGATGAGCTCGCCCATCTTGGACACACCTTCCCCGTACATGATGTCGAATTCGACCTGCTTGAAGGGCGGCGCCAGCTTGTTCTTCACCACTTTGACGCGTGTCTGATTGCCAACCACCTCCTCGCGATCCTTGATCGCACCGATGCGGCGGATATCGAGCCGGACGGACGCGTAGAATTTAAGGGCGTTGCCACCGGTGGTGGTTTCCGGCGAGCCATACATGACGCCGATCTTCATACGAATCTGATTGATGAAGATGACCATCGTCTTGGAGCGTGAGATCGAGGCGGTCAGCTTGCGCAGCGCCTGGCTCATCAGGCGCGCCTGCATGCCCGGCTGGCTGTCGCCCATCTCGCCTTCAAGCTCGGCGCGCGGCGTCAGTGCCGCTACAGAATCAACAACCAGTACATCCACCGCACCGGAGCGCACCAGCGTGTCGCAGATTTCGAGCGCCTGCTCGCCGGAATCCGGCTGCGAAATCAGCAGATCATCAAGGGTCACGCCCAGTTTGCGCGCATAAATGACATCCAGCGCATGCTCGGCATCGATAAAGGCGCACACCCCGCCCCGCTTCTGCGCTTCGGCAATCGTGTGCAGCGCCAGCGTCGTCTTGCCCGATGATTCAGGCCCGTAAATCTCGACCACGCGCCCGCGCGGCAGCCCGCCGATCCCCAGTGCGATATCGAGCCCGAGCGACCCTGTCGGCACTGACTCGATCTCGACCGCCTTGTGGTTGGCGCCGTAGCGCATGATCGAGCCCTTGCCGAAGGCACGCTCAATCTGCGACAGCGCCGCGTCCAGCGCCTTGGTTTTGTCCATACCGTCCCCCTCGACAAGCCGAAGCGAATTTTGAGCCATAGCGAATCCTCCTGCAATCTAGCTGTTAAAAACCATCTGCGACACGTGTCCTCGTCAAACCTTGCCGCCACCTGCGACCGGCTGCGGGCTGATCACCTTCAAACGACAATGTACACATTTTGTTCTAGTTCGCAATTTGTTCTTTTTCGTTAATGCAGATTTTTATCGAGCGACGGCCCGGTACTCCGGTTATGAAGGCGAGCGGGCAGGATCAAATGATGTGGTCGGTGAAAATTCGATCCATCTAAATAATTGATATCAGATATTTTTCTTTATCTTTGTACTGCGCGCGCCCCGTTCCAGGCTTGCGATCAACGCCTGCGCCACATGTTCGGCCATGCAACGATACCCGGTATCGTTGAGATGCAGACCATCATCAGAAATCAGGATGTGCTTACCCGATCGGGCGATAAACCGCATGGCGGCGTAGCGCCGCGAAATGGCAACATGGCGGGCTGTCGTCACCCGCTCGAGCGCCCTGGCGATAGCCAGAAAATGGCTCTGATCGGCTGCCTGGGGGGCATATTGCGCCCCGACAACGATAACATCAACCTGACGACGCCTGAGCCAACCGATGGTTGAGCTGAGCGTGCGCTCAAATTGCGCAACCGAGACCCGCGACAGCGCGTCATTCGTGCCCACCTGCCACACGACGACATCGGGATTTTCATGCCTGATTTCCTCCCGCAAACGCGCTGCCGTCCTTGTCGCCAGTTCACCCGACAGGCCGCGATTAATGATTGCAACCTCAACCGGCTTGAGCTGTGCTGTGAGGATGGACTGCAATTGTGCGGGATAGGCATGCTCGGGCGACGAGGCGCCGACACCCGATGTCGATGACGAGCCAATAGCCAGAATCGTCACCTTCTCGCGCCGCTCGATACGCGCGCCAAGCGTCGGCAGGGGTGCTGCTGTCGCGATATCGCGCTGCGGAGCGACACACGCACGGCTCAGGGCCGGCAACTCGGCTCGTGCCGGGGCAAGGCTCGCCATCAGCATCAGCACGGCAGCAAGGATCATCCATGTCTTCACGACAACGTCCCACATCGTTCCATCAGCACGCTCGCGTGGAAGCGCGCGTTTCAGCCATCACGGGGCAGGCCGTCGGCGGCCATTTACGCCCGTTATCAAATAGCTGGCACCAATATGTCAGGCAAACACCAGGATAAAAATCCACTTTCTTTGTAATAAGTCTAAAAGATAGGCGTTGACCACCACCTGCGTCTGGCGCGATGGAGGCTGCACGAACGCTGGTGTGCCAGCATCTGATAATGGGGCCTTGAACCCCATCGATTGGAGAAACAAATGACTCGATGTCGACGCGGACTGCGCGCCGCCGGCGTGATGACAACTTGTTCAGCCGTTCTGGCGTTTTCACTATTGGTCCTTTCGCTCGTCAGCCAGCCTGCCCTGGCGCAGGAGACAGTGGAGATTTCCATCTCGAACCATCGCTTCCAGCCAGCGGAAGTCAAAGTCCCTGCCGGAAAGCCGCTGGTTTTGATCGTCAAGAACCTTGATGCGTCGGCCGAGGAATTCGAGAGCAAGGTTTTGAAGATCGAGAAAGTGATCGCGGGAAAGAGCGAAGCACGTATCAATGTGCGGCCGCTGACACCGGGCCGATACAAATTCTACGGCGAGTTCCACGAGGCAACCGCCCAGGGCGTTCTGATCGTTGAATAGGGTGTGACATGCTGTCTTCCGCCATCATCGTCTTTCGTGAAGTCATCGAGGCCGGGATTATCATTGGCATTGTGCTGGCGGTAACACGCGGCGTCCACTGGCGCGTGCCCATGGTTCTGGCGGGATTAGCAATCGGCGTGGCCGGCAGTCTGGTTGTTGCGACGTTCGCCGGCGGCATTTCTGCAGCCCTCGCCGGCGCTGGCCAGGAAATTTTCAATTCGCTCCTGCTGGGAACAGCCGTCTGCATGCTCATCTGGCATAATGTGTGGATGGCATCGCATGGCCGCGAACTGGCGCGCGAGATGCGCCAGCTTGGCAGCGAGGTCGTAACCGGCAAACGCTCCTTGTGGGCGCTGGCGATTGTCATCGCCATTGCTGTCTTGCGTGAAGGCTCCGAGGTGGTGCTGTTCATGTACGGTATTGCCGTTTCTGAAACTTCATCAGCAGGCGAATTGCTGGCCGGTGGATTGACTGGTTTTGCGCTCGGCGCCAGCCTCAGCGCCCTCACCTATTGGGGGCTGGTCACCATTCCCGCCCGTTATCTCTTTTCGGTCACCGGATGGTTGATCACCTTTCTTGCAGCCGGCATGGCAGCTCAGGCGGTGACCTTCCTGGCACAGGCGGGGATCGTGACAGCGCTCGGTGACATCGTGTGGGACACGTCAGCCATTCTGCCAGATTCCACCCTTCTGGGACGCATCCTCCATGCACTCCTCGGCTATGTCGACCAGCCAACCGGTCTCCAGCTCGTCGCCTATCTCGGAACGGTGGCAGTCATGGTGGGTCTGTCCCACCTCATCGCCCGGCCCCAGCAGCCAAAGCGCCTGGTCGCCGGTGCCTGAACACACTTCATCCAGTGAGCTGACGTATTTTGCGATGACGTGGAAGGCGTTTAATCGTCACAAAACATGCAAAAATAACGAGTTGGAGCGCGATTTTGATACCATCCGGATGCAACGTCCTGAGCCCGACCTGAACGATCAACCGGAAGCGCCACAGCTTGTCGCACCGGCTTTTTCAGCAGGTGAAGCTCACCTCATGAGCGCCTGCGCCAGGCTTTCAGTTCAAACGGATGGGGCAGCAAGGTGACTGCGTCATCCTAGGGTCAGGACCCATTAATTTGGACGAAACGGTGGGAGAGAAATGGCGCGAGGTTGAGGAGCAAGCCTGCAGGAAGTCGTCTGACTTTCAAAGGCTTGCGACATAAAGATCGCGTCATTTCACCCCATCCGAAGGACAAGGCACGAATGGCAAACTGGTTCGTCGAAGCCCTCAACCATACCAAGGGGTATGCTTTTCGGGCTTCTCCTGCCATTTTATCCATTCGTGCCATGCCGTTTTGCATAAATTAATGGGTCCTGACCCTAGAATTCGCGCTCAAACGCGCCATCAATTGCGGGTGGGCGCAGGCCGACCCTCCTCAAACAACAATGCACATACTTTGTTCCAGCTCATCATGTGTTCTTTTCTGTCAGCACAACCGCAATGCCAGCGCTGCGCTTTTGACATATCTAAAAAATACAAATCGCGCGTAAGGCGATATGTATTTATGACCGTTCTAAATAAAGATGTATTTATCAGAACTATTCTAAATTGAAATCATATTGTTTGACATGATATTAGAAATCAACTCCTAAGATAAGCATAAGAATATAGGTATATCATGAGCATTTTAGCTATAGGAGTTATGGAATGCATACCCGCCGCCACCTTTTTGTTTCCATTGCCAGCGCCCTGGTTCTTTGTCAGACGCTGGCTGCGCCCGCTTCTGCACAACAAACAACCCTGCTGGTCTATAACGCCCAGCATCCCAGCCTCACGCAAGGATGGGTCGACGCGTTTACAAAAGAGACCGGGATCGCGGTGACGTTGCGCAATGGCAATGATACCCAGCTGGGTAACCAGATCGTCCAGGA
>JAKFVK010000145.1 GCA_021732205.1 Hyphomicrobiales bacterium
TGCTCATTGTCGAGCACCAGCCTGACGGCACGCTCGCGGACTTCGGGGGAAAACTTGTTCGTCGTCTTGCTCATGATGGCTCCACCTTCTCAGGAGTTGAGCCCTCCGGCAAACCCAGTGCGGTTCAATCCAAGGACGCCGATGCTCTGGGCAAACAGCTTGACCTGAGCATAGACCATGTGCGGCAGGGCCGCAGTGAGGATGACCTGCTCTATGAACTTCTACTCAAGAGCGGCTTCCCCCTCACCGTTCCAGTGGAAAAGCTCACCCTTGCGGGCAAATCCGTCTTTAGCATTGGTCGCGGTGTATTCCTGATCTGCCTTGAGCGTGAACTCACGAGCGAAGTGATCAAGGCCATGGCTGAAATGAAGCCGTCCCGCGTGGTGTGCCTTGATGATGGCTTCCGGGGCAACGACCAGCTGAAAACAAATGCCGTTCTCACCTTCAAGGCCAAAAGCGTGGCCAAGTTCCAGACGGTGTGACGGGTTATGAAGCTTCAGTTTGACCCGAACCAGACCTTCCAACTTGATGCGGTGAACGCCGTGGCAGACCTGTTTGATGGTCAGCCGCAAGCTGCCGGGGATTTTTCCGTCATCAAGCTATCGAGTAGTGATGGCCTGTTCGAGGGGCAGGAACGAACTGAACTTGGCATTGGCAACAGGCTCATTCTTAATGAGGACAAGCTGAGGGCCAACGCCCGCTTTGTGCAGGAGCGCAATGACATCGAAGTGGCCGACGAAGCAGCAGCCCTTGAAAGCTGGGAAGTATTTGATGAGCCCGCCAACGCCTCCCGCAAGTGCCCGCATTTCAGCGTGGAGATGGAGACAGGCACGGGCAAGACCTACGTCTATCTGCGCACCATCTTCGAACTCTCCAAGCGCTATGGCTTTCAAAAGTTCATCATCGTTGTGCCGAGTGTGGCGATCCGTGAAGGTGTGACCCACTCCATCACCACCATGGCCGAGCACTTCAAGACGCTCTACAACAATGAGGCCGTCTCTTTCGTCTATTCCGCCAAGGAAGTGAACAAGCTTCGGCAGTTCGCCACCAGCAACACGCTGCAAGTGCTGGTGATCAACATCGACGCCTTCCGCAAGAATTTCACAGGCACGGAAGATGAGCGCAAGTCAAACGTGATCTACAAGGAGATGGACCGCTCCATGGGTGGCCGCGCCCCCATCGAGTTCGTCCAGGCAGCAAGGCCCATCGTGATCATCGACGAGCCGCAATCGGTCGATGCCACCGACAAGGCACAAGACGCCATCAAGGCGCTGAACCCGCTTTTCACCTTGCGCTATTCCGCAACCCACAAGAATTCATACAATCTTGTCTACCGCCTCGACCCCGTTCGCGCCTTCGAGCTGCGGCTGGTGAAGCAGATCGTGGTCGCAAGTGCTGCTGGCGAGGGTGCTGCCAATGATGCCTACATCAAGGTAGAGTCCATCACCAATGTCGGCGGCATCAAGGCCAAGCTGCGCATCCACGAGCAGGGACCATCCGGCCCCAAGGAAAAGCTCGTCACCGTGAAGCGTGATGCTGACCTGTTCTTTGTCTCCAAGGAGCGCGCCCAGTACCGCGACGGCTATTCCATCGCGGAAATCCATGCCGAGCCGGGAGCCGAGTTCATCCGCTTCACCAGCGGCAAGACCATGCGCTTGGGTGATGTTGCAGGTGGCATTCAGGATGACGTGTGGCGTGTGCAAATCCGCCATACGATCCGCAAGCACTTCGAAAAGGAAATTCAGGTCCGTGATCGCGGCATCAAGGTCTTGAGCTTGTTCTTCATTGACCGTGTGGCCAACTACCGGACGGAGGATGGCAGCAAAGGGAAATTTGCCACGGTCTTCGAGGAGGAGTTTGCCACAATCGCCAAGGACGAGCGCTACAAGGATTTGCCTTGGCTGAAGCATTCTCTCGACAAGCTGCATGATGGCTATTTCTCGCAGGACAAGAAAGGCAGCCTGAAGGACACTTCAGGAAGCACGCAGGCCGATGATACGACCTACGAGCTGATCATGCAGAAGAAGGAAGAGCTGCTTTCGCTTGAAACACCCCTCCGCTTCATCTTCAGCCATTCGGCCCTGCGCGAGGGCTGGGATAATCCGAACGTCTTCCAGATTTGCACCCTCAACCAGACGCAATCCGGCATCAAGAAGCGCCAGGAAATTGGCCGTGGCCTGCGCTTGCCCGTGGATCGCACAGGTGCGCGCGTGTTCGATGAGGCCGTAAACCGCCTCTATGTCATGGCGAACGAGTCCTATGAGGAATTCGCCGAGAAACTTCAGAAGGAATACGAGGACGATTGCGGCGTCACCTTCGGCAAGGTGCCACTGTCTGCGCTGGCCAAGATCACACGGGTGGTTGACGACCAAGAACAGGTGATCGGCAAGGAAGTTGCCGAGACCATCCGGGCAAAACTGGTTGAGCAGAAAATGCTGGAAGCTGATGGCCGCATTGCGTCAGCCTTTGACCCTAAGAAGCCCGGATTTGCGCTTGCCATGCCAACAGGCCTTGAAGATTTGGCAACGGCAGTGATCGACGTTCTGTCAGGCCACCAAATCCAGCGCCATGTCCGCCGCGACAAGGATGAGGGCCTGAACAAGGCCAACAAGCAGATCATTGATCACAGCCCCGAATTCAAAGTTCTGTGGGACAAGATTAAGCCGCGCACATCCTATCGTGTTGAGTTCAAGACGGATGAGCTTGTGCACCGGGCGGTGCAGGCCATATCTCAGATGGAAAAGGTTGTCCCGCCCAAAATCACAGTTACAGCTGGCAAGTTGAACGTGGTGAAAGGTGGTGTTGCCACGGAGGAGATCAGCGCTGCATCCGAGCGTGTCAGTGTCACCGCCAATTCTTTGCCGGATGTTCTGGCCTACCTTCAAAACGAGACAGAACTTACGCGATCAACGCTGGTGCGCATCCTGAAAGAGTCCGGGCGTCTCGGCGACATTTTCGCCAATCCGCAGAAGTTCATGGATCAGGTCGCGACAATCCTGAAGCATGTGCTTCATCGCCTCTTGGTGGACGGCATCAAGTATGAGCGCATCACAGGCAGCGGCCCGGAAGCAGAATGGGAGATGATGCTTTTCAACAACGAAGAGCTGATCAATTTCCTCACCGCTGAGCGGGTGACCAAGGCCCCATACGAATATGTAGTCTATGACTCGGAAGTTGAACGGGAGTTTGCACAGAAGCTCAATTCACGGGAGGACATCAAGGTTTTCATGAAACTTCCCGGCTGGTTCGAGATCGAAACTCCCGTGGGCAAGTACAATCCAGACTGGGCCATCGTGAAGCACGATGACGCCACGCTCTATCTTGTGCGCGAAACCAAGGGCACCAAGGACTACCTGAAACTCCGCACCTTGGAAGCCGACAAAGTTCGTTGCGGCAAGGCGCATTTCGAGGCCCTGCAAGTTCCGTTCGAAGTCGTGGTGAGCGCAAGTGAGGTTTAATGATCGGCATTGTGAGGATAGGCGGCTGGTGAAGGTATGCTGAGCGCAATTGCCAGAATAATGCTAACTGCATCGGCTATTGCTCCGATTGCCTTCACCTATGCTTGGGTTGCCTACACGCAAGACGAAAAGACAGTGGCCGTTGTTGCTTTGCTGTCCGGTGCAACTGCGGTTGCAGCGTGCATCATGGTCTTGCGATCTGCACAGAAGAATTTGGAGCGAATGAGCTTTAAGCCAAAGTCGATTGAAGCGGCAGACCGTGAAAACATCGGGTTCATGGTGTTGTATCTTCTCCCGCTCTTTACAGACAAGATAAACACATTGAATTGGGCATTGTGGGTTCCAACTGTGCTTGTGTTCTCCGTGATAACAGCATTTGGCTACAGTTATCATTTCAACCCACTGCTTGGGATTATCGGTTGGCACTTCTACAAGGTCGAGTCCGACGAAGGAGTGACCTACGTTGTCATTACCCGCAAACACCTGCGAGCAGCATCCCAAGTGCTCACGGTCGGGCAGCTGACAGAATACATTCTAATAGATTTGGAGGGACGATAATGCCGATCAATCTCTATGCGCTGTGTCGTCCGAATGACCAGTTACAGGTCAAGCGCGTCAGCCTGACCCAGCCGGTTCAAGCCAAGATCGAAGGAATTTTCCAAGGTCAAGCAACAGCGTTTCTAGACGGGGTCAGTGAGGAAGTCGAATTTGGAGGCGGTTGGAAGCCTGACGCCGATGAGCTTCTAGTGATTGAAGCTCCTGCCGAGATTGCAGTAGTTCAAGCTGCGGTGGCTGCCAATCCCGTAAGCCTCGCCAGCATTGACTCCGCAAATTTTGAGAATGAAGGCATCAAGGGTCTTTTCATCAACCTTCAGAGCGGAGGTCAGTCGCGCATACTAATTCAGTCGTTTTCGGCTCAACAGATTTTGGCTCGCCGTTTTTCGCTAATGCTCGATGGAAACACGTTCAAGGAATTAACGGAACCCGCCTTCACGTTGGACAATTACCTAACTGCAATTGTCGAGGACAACAAGCTCAAGTTCAAGAGCTTCTTCAACGTGAAGCGGATTTTCGAACTCAATCAGTTCTATCAAGAGGCGTCAGACCAGCAGATTGACGGGTTCTGTGGCCACCAGAGCCTACAAGTGGCAGACGTAGCCGCGTTCAAAGCTGTGGCGGACCAACAGATCAGGAAAATGGTTCATGCGATTGTAAAGGCAGGTGTGCTCGACAACTGCAAAGTATCCGACATCGTTGCCCAAGCTGCCTCGCTTGGTCTGAACATCGCCGAAGCAAATGGCAAGTTGGTATTTCCAAGCGAGCGGAAAGACATCAAGACACTTCTACGGTTTCTTGATGATGGCATATACCAAGCGCCGCTGAGCGCCACCAAGTACGTGACC
This sequence comes from Hyphomicrobiales bacterium, assembly GCA_021732205.1. Taxonomy (GTDB): domain Bacteria; phylum Pseudomonadota; class Alphaproteobacteria; order Rhizobiales; family UBA4765; genus Raskinella. The sequence goes on from JAKFVK010000145.1 coordinate 4,862, forward strand.
AATTCGAAACGACCGTTTGCGCGTTGAGAAAGAGTGCTCCTGCCCACCAAGGAAAGCCCGTTCGTCCGCCTCCCTCCTCGCCGCCTTCCTTCGCTGGGTGCGAAGGCGGCTCCGAGGAAAGCGAACTCTCTCTATCTACAGCTATCTCTATCTTTATAGAGGAAGAGGGGCGGCAAAATCGGAATGCAGCACGGAATTGGCTACGCAACTGCATGGGCCGCGACTTCTGAAAAGCTGCTACCTATGTGCTACCTGTGACTTTTCGCCATCAGGCGAATATCGTCTAACCCATTGAAATCATTGGCGCACCCGACAGGATTCGAACCTGTGACCTCTGCCTTCGGAGGGCAGCGCTCTATCCAGCTGAGCTACGGGTGCCTGTCGTCGGTTTAGCTGATCATCTTGTATCGGGCAATGACCACGAGTGAGGTTGGCTGGTGATGAGCCGGCATTGCCACGCCGGGGCGTGGCGGATTGCAGTGGTGTCCCGCCAACAAGGCGCCCATCGCCGCGCTCACGATGCCGGGCTGCGGGCGTTGCCGGCCATCTGTGACACGGCGTCCATCACTTCGTCGGGCGCGTTGAGGCGGCGGGAAAAGGCAAGGCGGCGTCCTTGTCCGCCAAGCGTCAGGTCAAGGCCATCGGCGTCAACCGCGAGAAGGGTGACGTACTGCGGATCGGCTGACAGAAGACGGGCGATGTCGGCAAGCGCATGGTGATGCAGCTGCGCCAGTACTGGCGCCTGCTGCGCCGCGAAAGCGTCGCTGACCGCAGGCTCGCACAGCAGATCGCCCGGCGTCAGCATGCGCGCGCGGGCAAAGCCGCCATTGAAGTGAGCGGCCTCGATCTCCAGCCGCCACATGGCGAAATCCGGCAGATCGGCATAAAGCATGGCCTTGGGATGGCGGGCGAGAAAGCGGGGTTTTGCCGTGCCATCGTCATCGCGCAGACAGCGCCCGACAAGGCTCAGGCGCGGATGGGCAAGCGGATCGCCCTTGCCACCAGCCATCAACAGGAGAGAGACGCGCGGGTCCGCCTGCAGATTGCGGGTGTGGAGGGAGAGGGCGGAGAGGAAAAAGAGTGGTGCGCCATTCACTGCGGGCGCGCAGGTGACAAGGGTTGCCAGCGGATAGCCACTCGCAGGATCGAGCGTGGCGAGCGTGGCGAGCGTCCCCTGCCCGCTGCCGCGCAGCAAGCGTCTGGCGACGCCCATCGTGTCGAATGCCGACCCGTCAGCTTCAGGAAGATGGGCGGCGGAGGGCGTGATTGCGCCCACGGGACGGCGATCTTCGGCGCGCTCTTCGTCAGGCTCAGCCATGGCGATATGCAATTTCCTTTTTGATATCAATAGATTGCAGTACTATTTTCATTGTTGTCGACTTTGCCACAATTCGGCCCCTCTTCGTTCTATGGTCTGTCTTCCCCAACACGAGGTGCCGATGCCCACCATTGCCCTGGTCGATGATGACCGTAACATCCTGACATCTGTTTCAATTGCCCTTGAAGCTGAAGGTTATCGTATCTCAACCTATACTGACGGTGTGTCGGCGCTGGAGGGGTTCAAGACCAACCCGCCTGATCTTGCCATTCTTGATATCAAGATGCCGCGCATGGATGGCATGGAATTGCTGCGCCGCCTGCGGCAGAAATCGGAGATGCCGGTCATCTTCCTGACCTCCAAGGATGAAGAGATCGACGAATTGTTCGGCCTCAAGATGGGGGCTGATGATTTCATGCGCAAACCCTTCTCCCAGCGCCTGCTGGTTGAGCGGGTGCGGGCGGTTCTGCGCCGCGCCGGCGGCAAGGAGGCAGCGGCTGCCAATGGCACGGCTGGCAAGGCGGGAGATCTGGGGAACAAGGCGCTTGATCGCGGGCATCTGCGCATGGACCCGGAGCGCCACACCTGCACGTGGATGAGCAAGGCCGTGGTTCTGACCGTCACGGAATTCCTGATCCTGCATGCGCTGGCCCAACGTCCGGGCGTCGTTAAAAGCCGCAATGCCCTGATGGATGCAGCCTATGACGATCAGGTCTATGTCGATGACCGCACCATTGACAGCCACATCAAGCGTCTGCGCAAAAAATTCAAGGTGGCGGACGATGATTTCGACATGATTGAGACGCTTTACGGCGTCGGTTACCGCTTCAAGGAAATCTAGGGTCAGGAGCCCAGGGCCGTCGTCACCGGCGCCGCTATGATTGCATGAAGGCGCCCCCCGGCGGTATCGTCGGGCGAGGAGGCCCGGCAGCGATGTGGCGCGATGCATGCAACAGGAACCCGCGACACGCCTGCGCTATCGCCCGTGCGGGCGATCAGCGGACGGGCAGATGGTGATGGCAATTCAGACGAGCACGCCGCGACGGCGATGGCTGCACATGGCACGCCTGACATTGGGGCGCGCTTTGCCAGCTCATCTGCCGTTTTTCCGCGCCGTGCTGCTGCGCCTGCGACGAGGCAGGCGTGCCATCGTCGATTATTTCTTTTCATCGCTCAGCCGGCGCATCGTCATCTTGAACCTGGCCGGGCTCGCAGCACTTCTCTTCGGCATCCTTTATCTCAACCAGTTTCGTGCCGGGCTCATCGACGCCCGGGTGCAAAGCCTGCTGACGCAGGGCGAGATCATCGCCGCAGCGATTGCCGGTAACGCGACGGTCGATGACGGGGCGATTGCGCTTAATCCCGGCGCGCTGGTTGGCGGCGACGGCGAGGATAGTCCAGGAGACGGCGAGCGCTTATCGTTTGGCATCAATCCCGAACAGGTGGCGCCGCTGCTGCGCCGCC